>JAFMRP010000440.1 GCA_017354095.1 Ktedonobacteraceae bacterium | reverse complement strand
ATTCGAGAGGTGAGCACAAACGGCTTTCCACCCGCCCGGCTCACCTTCGTCCTCGCCTTCGTTTGCGAAAGGGGGGCTTACATGCTGTCACCGGTTAGTAGAGCTGTACCCATATTTCTTTCCTCATTTTATATACCTACACGCTGATTCGGGTAATAATCGAAATTCCTCTTCGTAAAGATGGTATCCTCCAAGAAACATTACGCATTCTATTATCAATATGACTCCTTCTCTTGTTTTCTATCATTTTGTTCCATCACCCTCTATTCTTCTTCTCTCTCCTGGACATCCCCTTCCATTCTGAGGAGTTCTCGCCTCTTACTCAGCGATGAGCGGTTCAACAGGCTGATTGCATGCTTCATGGGCGTATGGTATGCTGTGAGGTCATGACAAGCCACGGCCCAAGAGCTATCCCTATCGCTTCGTCCCCCTCTCAGAGAACTGATCCAGCGACCTTGATTGGACACCTTCCAGCATCGCGTGCTCCGATATGGAGCTCGGGGGAGAAGCCTCTGCACTCCTCGCTTCACCAGGGTGCCCGCCACACGAGAGGCACCGATCTCCTGGTTTGCTCCACCAGCCTGCGCGCGATTCAAGAGAGGCTCCTTGTCAACGACATTTCCCACAAGCTCATTCACCATAGGGAGCGCTGGTTGTGTATGCACCCCGCTTCATCCATACGTCAACCGCACCACGATGGTCACTGTCGATACCACAAGTGGGTCACACATGCTCCATGAGTATGGCTACGCTCCCTTCCCCATAGCTCGTGCTTCACCCCTGCAATACGCTCCCAGCCATTACCCATAAGCAGATCAAGCAGGAATCACCACTAGCTTCCGAACGTCACGGTTTGCCTCATCCGAACTCCTGCCAGGCCGTGTAACAACCCACTCCGCCTGACGCGAGAAACGGTCAGACGGAGCAAGAGGATCGTTGCGCACGCCAGGCCACTACAAGCCGATACACACAGACTTCACTTCGGTATAATGCTCGAGCACCTCGTGCCCCATCTCACGGCCCCAGCCAGACTGTTTATACCCTCCAAACGGCAGCGCCGCATCGAACACGTTATAGCAGTTGATCCACACCGTTCCTGCACGCACATGCGCTGCCAGTTGATGGGCTTTGCTGATATCCCGTGTCCAGATCCCTGCGGCCAGACCGTACACCGTGTCATTCGCCACTGGCAGGATTTCATCCAGATCAGTAAAAGGCATCGCGGTGACCACCGGACCGAAGATCTCTTCCTGGACGACGTTCATCTCCTGCCGGACATCAACGAGCACGGTAGGTTCGACAAAGTATCCCTGTTCCCCATGCCGATGCCCGCCACTCAGCGGTCGGGCGCCACTGGAGATGCCCGACTCCAGATACCCTGTCACCCGTCGCAACTGCTCATCGGAGACCAATGGGCCCATCTGGGTACTGGGTTCAAAGCCTGAACCCACCTTGATCTTTTTGGCCTGCTCTGCGACCCCTGCAACGACCCGATCAAAGGCCTTCTTTTCTACATACAGGCGCGAACCCGCGCTACAGCATTGTCCGTGGTTGAAGAAAATGGCGAACGAGGCGCCCTGGATGGCCACATCCAGATCCATATCGCTCAGCACAATATTGGGGGACTTGCCTCCCAATTCGAGCGAGACTTTCTTGAGATTGCCTGCCGCGGCCTGGACAATGAGCTTGCCAACCTCGGTCGAACCGGTGAACGCGACTTTATCGACGCCATCGTGGGCAGCCAGCGCGGCACCGGCCGTTTCACCATAGCCGGGTACGATATTGACCACGCCATCGGGGAAGCCCGCCTCGCTAATCAACTCCCCCAGTCGCAAGGCGGAAAGCGGGGTTTGTTCGGCGGGCTTGAGCACGATGGTGCAGCCCGCCGCCAATGCTGGACCCAGTTTCCAGGCAGCCATGAGCAGCGGGAAATTCCAGGGAATGATCTGACCCACAACGCCAATGGGTTCCCGTAAGGTGTACGCGAAATACGTTCCTGCCGATAGGGGAATGGTATTGCCCTCGATCTTGGTGGCCCACCCGGACATATAATGGAACAGATCTGCCGCGAGAGGGATATCGGCAACGCGAGCCACCGTCAGTGGTTTGCCATTATCCAGCGATTCAAGCTGGGCAAACTCCTCGCGGTGCGCCTCAATCAGATCGCCCAGGCGATGGATCAGGCGTCCGCGTTCTGAGGGTATCATCTTGCGCCAGGGCCCACCGTCAAAGGCTCTGCGCGCTGCGGACACGGCGCGATGAATATCTTCCTGATCTCCTTCTGCAACCTGCGCCATGATCTGGCCTGTTGCGGGATTATACACGGGAAACGTTTTACCGGAAGCGGCTTCGACCCATTTGCCATCAATGAGCATGTTGCGTGGTTCACCTAGAAATTGCTGGACCGCGGGATCAATCGTGACGGCGGTGTCAGAAACGGTCATGGTACGTTCCTTTCAGAACTGCGGAGAGGCCGCACGAGCCACACGTGTGGTGAGGGGAAATACGGCTCTCCCAACGATGAAAAGGATGGCGCTCTGAGATACCCCCTTGCGCCAAGGACGCTTTGGACAGGATCTGCTTTGATCAGAGCAACAACAACGCTTCATGATACGCGGCCAGGTAAAAGAGAAGTGAATGTGCCAAGAGGATTTTCCTGGTCCATCCAGATGATTGTCACCGCCAGGACGACGAAGCGCGCGCAGGTGGACTGACGGTGACATTGAGCTCAATTACTGAGTACTCAATAATTGAGTATACGTAAAAAGCATCAACGCGTCAAGTGTGATTGCTCGTATTCATTATTATAATGATGCTCTGAAGAGAAACAGAGAGAAACATGGATGAGGCTTCTCGTTCACATTGGTACAACGATTCAATCAAGCAGGGGGAGAACGCTTTTCCGTTGTTTGAGTAGAATTCCAGCTATCTGATCAGCTGGTGTGAATCCTGCGACGTGCAGGATAATCCCGGGAACCCGAGGAGAGAAGCAAGCATCGTTCAACAGGTGGTGACGGTATACTGAACACCTCTCTGATTCAACAAAATGCCAGGGGAGCCTACCTGTCAACATCAGGTACAGTCATGATTGTGAGAAACGATGCCCTCGTTCACCCCAACGCCTGATATCTCATCCTCGCATTTCTCCTTGAGGGAGGGTGTTGCACCCTCCTCATGTGGGGAGATGAGATTGCCTCACCAGTGTATACTGAAGTAGCTGAGACAAACCTTTGATGCTCCTGAAGAGAAGAAGGAAGGAAACGGATATGACGATGCGCTTTAGTGCTCGCAATCAGCTTCAGGGCACCATCACAGCCATCAAACTGGGGGCCGTGATGGGCGAAGTGATTCTCGCCCTTCCCGATGGGCAAGAACTGGTTGCTGCGATTACGCGAACCTCTGTCGAAACACTGGGCCTCAAAGAGGGAGATGCGGTCACGGCTGTTATCAAGTCAACGGAAGTGATGATCGGTAAAGACGAATAGCAGCTCGCCCCATCCTCTCCTGATGCGCCTGCGTTCCGGAACACAGGCGCATCGGCCTGCTTCTCACCTCCTGCTCAGAGAACGGTTCTCTTGAGAGACCAAGCCTCCCTTCTTTCTCACACGAACAATTGACAAGCGTCAACTTCATCAGTATACTCAATAATTGAATACTCGACGTATAAGTAAAAAGAAGCATTTTTCAGTGCTTGTTTACCCGTACCTCAGTAAGAAAGGGCATGTGGTGACCAGCGCCAAAAAAACGGCCCATTTCTGGCTTCTCCTCTGCTTGCTTGGCCTTGCCAGTCTGTTCTGGAGCGCGTGTAGTGATGCGACGACGATGCCAACCAGCACCCCCTCCGCTGGTGCTTCTCCGACCACTGCCAGTCAGCCGTCAGTCTCCTTGCAGGTGACCGGATTGGTGAAGAGACCTGGCGTGATGCAACTCGCGGACCTCCAGGCCTTTCCCAAAACCACCGTCACAACGAATGCACAAACAGCACAAGGTTCCCTTGGCTCTCATATGTATGGAGGGGTATTGCTCTACGACCTGGTACAGAAGGCACAGATCATCACGGATGTCACACGCAAAAATGATCTCTTGCGCAAAGTCATCATCGTAACAGGGACTGATGGCTACAGCGTGGCGCTCTCATTGGGTGAAATCGCTCCGCGCTTCGCTGGAAAGAAGGTGCTGGTCGCCTACGAGCAGGATGGGAAAAGGCTTCCTCAAGGGGATGGCTTCGTGCGTTTAATCGTTCCTGGGGATACCTTCGCAGGTCGTTACGTTGCTCACATTGCCAAGATCGAAGTAAAAAGTGCCGGGCCACTCCTCAGATTAGCACCGCGTGTTCCCTCCTCTGCCTTCTACCTGGTGGGGCTAATCAACACGCCCGGCAAGTATGATCTGCACACACTGCAAACATTGAAAACGACCGAGGTGAGCGTGCAGGAACAGGGCCAGAGTGGGAAGCCCATCAACATGACCTACAGCGGCGTCCTGTTGAACGATCTGTTGGCAAGCGCTGGCGGCGCGCAATTGAATACCAAAGCGAAAAATGATTTTTTGCGCAAGGGGATCGTAGCCATCGGCTCGGACGGCATAGCTGTATCGTGGTGGGAGGGGAGATTGATCAACGTTTCGCGCATACCCCCATTCTTGTTGCGACCAAGGTGTCTGGTAAGCCGCTGGCAGCCACCGATGGTTTTGCACGATTGGTGGTCCCAGGAGATCAGACTCTGGGACGTTTTGTCTCCAACCTGACCGAACTGCAAGTGGTTGATCTTGGATCATAACAAGCGCGGCGTTGCACGAATCATAAAAGAAAAGAGAGGTTAATGATGCAGAAATGGGAGTATCTCCTCCTCGCAGTCAGTGTCCATGCCTGGCAAAAGCCCGCACCGGTCATTGCGATGATCGACACCAGTGGTCAGGTCCTGGAGCAAACATTCTCTGCCTTTCATGCCCACATCAATGAGTTGGGAGAGCAGGGATGGGAACTCACCCACGTGGAGGAGCATTGCTGGATTTTCAAGCGTTTGAAGCAAGCGTCTCTTTCATCTGCTTCAAGCCACTGAAGCAGGTGATCTGCATTGCCTCATGAAACGTCGTACCCAGGAGTCAGATTCTCGCACGTGCATTGCAACCTATGGTTTCCCGTGGCACCCTGTTCCACAGAGACGGGCCTTGACCGAACCCGATGGGCAACGTACACTTGACGGTGTAGATCCGAGAG
>JAFMRP010001628.1 GCA_017354095.1 Ktedonobacteraceae bacterium | reverse complement strand
GAGCCGTACAACTACGCCACGTTCCAGGCCATGCGCCTGGCGCGGCGTTACAAGGCGCGCGCACTCTTCTTCGCCTATCAGAATATCTATCGCAGCTATCCTCCTCCATTTCGCCAGCTTGAGCTCTACAACTATCGCCACGCGGCCGCCGCCATCGTTGGCAATCGCGATGCCGGCGACGTACTCAAGCGTAAGGGCTATCGTGGGCCATCCTATGTCATTCCACAGTTCGGCTTCGATACTGATATCTATCGCCGCTCCGCTCCACGTGTACCGCGCCAGTCGGGCGACGTGTTTACCATTGGCTATACCGGGCGCTTCAAAGAGGAGAAAGGTCTGACAACGATCGTGGAGGCGCTGACAACGCTGCCTGCATATTGCCAGGCTGTCTTTATGGGACAGGGGCCAATGAAAAGCACGCTTGAGGAGCTGTCCGAGCGGCTGGGCGTTGCCGATCGCGTCATGTTTAAGCCGGGCGTGCCCACTGCTCAGGTGCCTCGTGAACTGGAACAGTTGGATGTGTTCGTTTTGCCTTCATTGACACGCCCCAACTGGAAAGAACAGTTTGGCCGTGTGCTGGCCGAATCCATGTCGTGCGAAACACCCGTTATCGGCTCCGACAGCGGCGAAATTCCCCATGTCATTGGCGATGCCGGGCTGATTTTCAAAGAGGGCGATGCCAGAGATCTCAGCGCCTCTATCCAGCATCTGCTCGACGATCCTGCGCTCTATGCCGACCTGGCGCGACGTGGCCGCCAGCGTGTGCTGGAAAATTATACCCAGGAACAAATTGCACAGCAGACATATGATGTGTATTGTACAATGTGTAACGTCGAGGTTACCGTACCAGATCCAGATAGAGAAGGATATAAAACATGAGCACAACAGCAACAAGGTTAATCCCTAGAGATGTACTCTTTGGCAATCCAGTGAAGACCAGCCCTCAAATCTCGCCTGATGGCAAGCGTATGGCTTATCTAGCGCCGGTCAACGGCGTTCTGAACGTCTGGGTGGGCAATGTGGGCAGCGATGACTATCAGCCCGTGACCAGCGATACCGATCGGGGGGTACGCTTCTATTCCTGGGCCGCCGACAATCTACATATTATCTACATTCAGGATGTGGGAGGAAATGAGAACTGGCGCCTCTACGCTACCAACCTGGAAACACGGGAGACACGCGATCTCACACCGTTCGAGAATGTCCAGGTGCGCGTGGTCAAGCATGATAAGCGCTTCCCCAACGATCTGTTGATCGCTATGAATAAAGAAAATGTCCAGCTGCACGATGTCTATCACCTGGACCTCGCCTCGGGCGAACTCTCGCTGATCGCCAAAAATCCTGGCAATTTCGCGAGCTGGGTCCCCGATAGGCAGTTCAAGGTGCGCGCTGGACTGGCTGCTCTGCCTGATGGCGGGCATGATCTGCTGGTGCGCGACGATGAGCAGGGCGAATGGCGTAAATTGCTGACCTGGAACGCCGATGACGCGCTGACCAGCGGCCCACTCGACTTCACTGCCGATGGCGAATCCCTCTACCTGGAGGATTCGCGCGACGTGAATGCTGGGCGCCTGGTCAGGCTGCATGTCACCAGCGGCAATCTGGATGTCATCGCCGAAGATCCGCAATACGATGTCGGCTCCGTCATGATCCATCCAGATACCTAT
>JAFMRP010001627.1 GCA_017354095.1 Ktedonobacteraceae bacterium | reverse complement strand
ACCCACCAGCCCTTGTCTCTCTTCTCCCTCCCAACATCCATATCCCTGTTCTTTTCTGAAACTTCATCAGCGAGAACCCGCAGACATCCCACCAAACCCGACACACTTTTCCTCGCCGCCCTCTTGCCCACGGGATATGTAGGGCCCTCCCTTGTGGGGTTCAGTCCACAGCTACCTTCCTCACTCTCGCTCCCTCCAACCAGAACTTCCTCCACTCCGTCAACATCGCTCAATCTAAATTCATCAATCAATAAAATGTCTCTCAGCCCGCCTCTGGAGCGGCTGTGGAACTTTTGGAGCTTCGGTGGAGCTGTGTGGAACTTGTGTGGAGCTTCTGAATCGGCCTGAGAAGCGGCTGTGGAGCTTTGTGGAGCTTTTGAGTACCCGTTTTGGCAAATCAACCCTCTCAAACCACTGCTTCATCGAACAATCATTCTTAGCCCGCCTCTAGAGCCGCTGTGACGCTTTGTGACACATTCGTGACACTTTGAATCGGCTTCCCAGGCCGATGTGACACATGTGACGCTTTTTTACATCGATTCCAAAAAAAATTTTGCCTGTCCCTCTTGCCCACCAGATATGTAAGGCCACCCCTCGCGGGTGGCCGGGTGGTGGCGAGGTGCCCTACACTCCCTCGCGGGTGGCCCGCCCTCACCAGGACGTTGCCCAAAATCCATACCAACAGCGCGAAGGCGTGCCCCACGAGCAGAACGGCTGTTAGCCAGTTACATTGACGCCCCCTTTCGCCGACAGGTACAATAGTATAGCCTGAGGAAACACCGCTGTTTCCCAATGTTCTCTATTCATAAAAAATAAAGACGAGGCACACACACAATGAAGATCTTTGTCTGTATAAAACAGGTACCCGACCCGAATACAACGGTCAGCAAGCTTGATCCCAACACCAGACGCCTGATGCGCAGCGGGGTCTCACTGGTGCTCGATCCCGGCGACGAAAGCACCATCTCGGCCGCCATCAAACTGCGCGACACCCTTGGCAACAGCGAACTGGTCGCCCTGAGCATGGGCCCCACCAGTGCCCAGGAAGCCCTGCGCCGCTGCCTGGCAATGGGCGCGGATCGCGCGATCCTGGTGACAGACCCGGCCCTGGCTGGCTCCGACGCCATCGCTACCGCCCGCGTTCTCGCCGCCGCTATCCAGAAAGAAGGAGCCGACCTGATCTTCTGCTCAACGGAGAGCACCGATGGCTATACCGGCATGGTCCCTGGCGGCATCGCCGAGTTCCTTGGCCTGCCCCAGCTTACCTTCGCACGCGATATCACTATCGAAGGCTCCAAAGCCATCATCAAACGTGTCATCCCTACCGGCTATAAAGTCGTCGAATGCCCTCTGCCCGCCGTGGTCACCATCGCCAGCGGTTCCTATGAAGCTATTTACCCAACCATGAAAGGCATTATGGGCGCCAGAAAGAAGCCCTTCAGCCAGCTGAGCCTGTCAGACCTCGGCATCGAGACCGGCCAGGTCGGCGAGGCCGGCGCACGCGAACAGATACTGGCCATCGGCCAGGCCGAGGCCCGCGCGGCTGGCCAGGTCGTTAAAGACGACGGCAACGCGGCCCAGAACATTGCAGACTTCCTGCAACGCTACCAGCTACTTTAGGAGGTGGAAGATATGTCAAAAACAATCTGGGTACTGGTCGAGCTAGAA
>JAFMRP010000439.1 GCA_017354095.1 Ktedonobacteraceae bacterium | reverse complement strand
AGCTTCTCTTGAGCACAGCTCGTTGCGCCGAAGCGTGGGGTAACAAGAGAGCCAGTCAAGAGTTCATTGCTGCTTCCCGGCTTTCTGGTGTGCCACGTTTGCCAGGCTCGGTGAGATCGTGTGGAAACGGGGCGCAGGCCCTCTATCCTGGCTGGTTACTTATCCGTTGTCCTTACACACAACGCGGGATGGTGTCTGCAAAGGATCGTCAAAGCGACCAGCGAACGCGTTGATGTGGTAAGACGCGCCAAAGCCCTTCTGGCCGTTTTCGCTAGCTCAACCTTCACCGAGGCGGGCAAGCAAGCAGGAATGAGTCGGCAAGCAGCGACTCAACTCGTCGAGCGCTTCAATCAGCGAGGGTTGGCAGTGCTGCTGTTGGCCGCTGGGCGGGGACGCAAACCGACCTACACGCCTGCTGATCGTGAGAGAATCTTGCAAGAAGTGCGGCACGCACCTGATCGCGAGAAAGATCAGACCGGCTCCTGGTCGCTTTCCACGTTGCAACGGACCCTGCGCAAGAACGGTTTGCCTCACATCAGCCGAGACCCCATTTGTCAGGTCCTCTATGAGGCGGGTTATACGTACCAGCGAAGCCGAACCTGGTACCCAACAGGCACGGCCCTACGAGTGCAAAGCAGGAGTTGTGACGGTGCATGATCCTCACGCTGAGGAAAAAAAGACTGATTGAACTGGCGTATCAGGTCGCAGGCGGCGGGAACGTGCTCGCCCGCGGCGCTTAGGTGGATCAGGAGCTGCTACTAGTGGGTAGTGGTCGGCGTTGCGGCGCCAAATTCACAAGTTGCATCGGTCGCCACACATGCTACCACTTGCAAGAGCCAGATGGTGGACTTGTCTTCAGTCGTTACCGTGATCCGCTCAACCTGGGAGCTTGTTTTGTTGATTATTCTTGCGGAAGCATGGACGTCTCGTGGACTCGCATCTGGCCCTATATCACAGGTGTCTGTTTTGGCGGTGAGAGAACCATGTGGCGAGTACATGAATTGCGCTCTGGCTCTTCCTGTTCCCAGGCAATCCAGACTCCCCTGCCAGAGGTGAGGTACCGCAATGGGCTGTGTCGAGATCGTTTGACTGCCTGTTCCCCGGAAGGTCGCAAGTACACGCCATCCAGCAGGGTAAATAGGCGTCGATAGTGGAACAGGTGTGGTTACTGCATTCCTGGAAGGGGAAGTAGCTGTAGGTGATGCGGGACCACTGTTTCCATTGGGCCAGGCACAACTTGCGAAGAACAGACAGAGGCCAATATGGATGACCACCATCCAGAAAATGGGCCTGGAAGATCTGTTCGATAAAAGATATTGGGAACAGTGAACAAAAGATGGAAAAGTCCGCTGCATGGCTGAGAGGAATCCTTTCTGCTTTCGTCATTGTATGTTCCCAATGTACATGCCTGGCTCTTCTTTAGTAAAGGTAATTATTCACTCCAGGCACAAAAACCGTCATGAAGAGGTTGTGATCACGGCATCGGCCTCAATTTCGATGAGCCAGTTGGGGTCAGCAAAGCGTGTCACCTACATGACAGTCGTCACCGGTCGGATCTCGCCGTGTACCTTGCCTACGCTCTCCCAATCTTCTCTGCGTGTGAGCAAGAAACGTGTACGGATGACATGAGAGTGGCTGGCTCCCAGCCCTTCCAGAGCATTACGAATGCTCTCTGGGCTGCGGCCTTTTCGCAAGCTAACTGCCAGATGACCCACTCGTTGGAAAGTCAGCACACCCAAGCTTTTACCGATCATTTTCAAACTTGGATGGGCCGACCTCTTTTTGACGCGATTTTATCTCTGTTCAACGAGAAAAAACACTTCACCCCAGTTTCAGGGGGTAAGCATTTCACGGGAGCTTCCGGCACAGGACCTGTATCAGGACTTGAGAAAGCTCCTGTACTGGTGGCTGACTTGCTTCCTGTACTCGCCAAGCTATGAAGCCATCTGGTCGCACTAGTGTTGCACCGGAAGGAGCAATGCCGTACCGACTTCCGAAGCATCCGTCGATATCCAGAATGTCAGCGCCCACACGGTAGGTGTCCAGAGCGATGCCCAATCGCTGCGCACAAGCCTCAGCCGCCTCATGCCAGTCCGCGCCCTCCGCTCCGATCAGCAACACAAAATCGTGTCCGAAAAGGTCGAGTATCGAGAGAGGCTTCCCATCACGTTCTAGGGCAACATGAGGAGCGCGTGTACCCGGTCGTCCTGACGGAGACTGCGGGTCTTCATAGAGAGCGGTATCCTCTGAAAGGACCGCTGCCGAGTGATAGATGTAGCCAAAGATGGGAATGTCGTACGCGATCTTCTCCACGCTCGCCTGAGCAGCTCGTTCGGGATGTAAGCGCTCCACATAGTGCAACAATGCCTGCTCCATGGCCAGTCGCGAAGCCGCACGGCGTTCGGGCTCATAGGTCTCCAGCAGACCCGTCCCGGCTTTCCCCTTGAGCACAAAAGCCAACTTCCAGGCAAGGTTGTGTGCATCGGCAATGCCAGTATTGGCCCCATAGGCACCGGTGGGTGGCATGACATGTGCCGCGTCACCCGCCAGGAAGACGCTCCCCTGTTGAAAGTGATCAGCCAGCCGATCTGCCATCTCCCAGGTCCGTGTCCCCAGAATCTCAACCCTTAGATCTGGTACACCCATAGCGGTGCGTACGACTTCGATACCCCGTTCACCCAGAAAATCGTGCTCACTTTCTTTCTCAGGATCGTAGGCAACGGAAAGAAGACCGCCATCCTCATCACCGGCATACAACCCCTGGACGCTGGCAACATAGCAGGCGAGCAGCCGCCGACCACGAAGCGGGGCACGCAGATCCGCGCGGAACAGGATATTCATTTGATACGCGAGCGTGCCGGGCCCCTGTGCATCAATGCCCAGTTCCTTTCCAATGGGACTGCGATTCCCGTCGGCTGCCACCAGGTAGCTTGATCGCACCCTCCGCTCCTGCCCGCTGGCCAGATCGCGGATCACCGCGCTCACCCCATCAGTATGCTGCTCGAAGGAGACACATTCCGTCCCGAAGCGGAGATCAGCGCCGAGTGTGCGCGCGTGCTCACGCAGAAGAGGCTCCAGAAGGTTCTGTGGGATAATGCTTCCCCGGAGAGGACTGGCAGCCATAGCATACTCACTGCTGTTCTCCAGAAAGATCCCAAGTTCGCGACCAGCAAGGGTCTCAACACGCACAATTTTCATCTCTTTGAACGCTTCCGGCGCTGCCTCGCGAAGAGCTGGCTCCAATCCAACCGAGCGATAGATCTCCAGCGTGCGTGAATTAAAACCACCGGCGCGTACAAAAGTGGACACTCCGGCATGGCGTTCCACGAGCAAGCTGGGTATTCCCAGCTTCGAGAGAAAGAGTGCCATCGACAGCCCGACCAGGCTGCCACCAACAACCAACACAGGGACATGTTCGTCGTCGTGAGACAGATGATTCATCAGTATTGTTTTCCTTCTTTCGTTCTTCTTTCGACAGGTCCAACTGAAGACTGAACAACAGACAAAGAGATGCCCGAGAGCACAAGATTTGGCTCTCCTGGGAAGAAGATGTGAAGACGAGCAGGAAACGATCAGAGCACAGGCTCTGCGTTTTCGCCCAGGAGCCAGAACTCCAGCTGTTTGAGGGCTTGCTCGGTCCTCTTGGGTGACAACTTGACGTTCATCAAGCTGACACTTTGGATGACGGCGATGATGGCGGAGGCGACAGTCTCGGCGTCGAGATGCTTGGGCCAGTCTCCTCGCTCGATCCCTGCCTGTAGGATATTCACGAGGAAGGCGAGCCATCCTTCCGCCTGTGGTTGCACAACAGCTCGAATAGCCGGATCACGCTGCGCACGCAGTCCGACTTCTGTTAAGACAATGAAGAGAGCAGGCTCTTCCTGCATCTGTTGCCGAAGCAAGCGCAAGTGAGTGCGTAGCTGGTCCGCAGGTGTTCCTTCAGGCGAAACCGTCGTTTCTCCCAAACGCTGCGTCGCATAGGACACCACCGCTTGAACCAGCGTCTCTTTCGTTGGAAAGTAGTGATGCAATGTAGCATGATTCATCCCAACCTGGTCTGCCACTTCTCGGAGGCGCAAACCCTCAAAGCCTTTCTCGGCAATGGTGTCATAGGCGGCGAGAATCAAAGCGTGTGCACGGTTCTCACTCCGATGAGTGAACTCGTTCTTGTCGGTTATCATGCATCGTCTCCATTTTCTCTTTCCTCGTTGGTTCAGTACGCTATCAGTCAACTGACCCTCTGGGATATCAACCATGTGGTTGGTTGAATACTACCACAGAATCGCATTCCTTGTCAACCATGTGGTTGGTTGAATACCTCTCAAGGGATACTTTCAGAAAAGGGTGCGCCAAGTGTGGAATGGGAAAGATCAATGGAGTGGATGGGGGAAACGTGAGGGAGGTGATTCCATTACGACGAATGACAGAGAGACACAACTACAAGTCTATCTGATCTGTCTCATTCTCGATGTGCAAAAACGTCGAGTGGCCTGAAACCCTGTCAGGCCGCGTTCTGCGACGCACATATCTTGCATGACCGCCCAGACGATGGTGAGGCAAGAAGTCTCGGTCGTGAAGGTGTCAATCTGATCGGTGCGCTGCCGCGCATTGCTAAAGAACCTCTCAATCGCGTTCGTCGTGCGGATGTAGCGGTGCATCACCTGTGGGAAGTCATAAAAGGTGAGTAGATGCTCTTCGTCTTCACCGGCTCGAGTATACACCGTCTTTAATAGCCTTTGCGTTTGGGATTGCATTTTCCCCATTCTCCACCCAGAAACTGGGTCAGTTCCTCACACATCACTTCAGACGGACATAGGCGTCGTTTCTGTGCTTATGTTGCACCGGTGATCTCCTCCGATGGCGAGGGGAGAAGTTGGCCAGACTGAATCAGAGAAGTCTTGCCTCCAGTGCTTCCCTCTCGGGAAGCCAGATGCTGCACCTTGATGCTACCACCAAATTGTGTCCCTCTTGAAGAGCTCAAAGAATTGCTCTGCAAGCTCCGAATGGTGCTCGCTCGTTACCAGGACAGAACGTCTGTTTGTGAGCGCTTCTCTCTGGTTCCTCACATGCTCCTGGTTTATCATCAATGCGTCCTCTCTAATGTAAATTACAAAATTGCATGTCGTAATTTCTTGATAATTACGTGTCGTATCAGGTATACTCTCAGAGAGAACGTCATCCTTACTCTCGTCTGCAAGAGGAAGGCTCTCTGTTATGGTAT
>JAFMRP010001626.1 GCA_017354095.1 Ktedonobacteraceae bacterium | reverse complement strand
AAAACATGCTCGATACGTGATACATTCAAGAGGAGACGAGAAGGTCTTTTGCTTCTAGAGAGAACATCATGGTGATTGCCCCTCCCTTCTACCACATACCAGGGAGACGTGTTCTTCACAACGTGGGCATGGTACAACAGACACTTGAGAAAGAGGGATAGATATATGGTCGATCCAGGTTTTCTTGCTGACGAGAGGATGGGGGAAGAGTGGGAAGAGAACGATACGCTTGAGCTTGCAGCCATCAGGCATCTCTATCAAGATCTTTCCTGCATGGCTGATCGTTTGCTTACCCGAGCAACCTGCAACACTATCTATGCTGGTCTGTTGCTGAGCGTCGTCCTACGGCCGACCCGCATCCGTGCTGTCTTGCTGTTGCTATCAGCTCAGATCGAGTGGGCGTTTCCGGCGCTCTCGCAAGAGCGGCATGATGCGCTCCTCTCACTACTGGTTGCTCGTGGAAGCGAGAGAATCATACGGGAGCGCGCCAGGACCTTTGGCTGGAAAGAGGAACACACCGAAGAGATGCGAGACCTGTTGGTGGCTGGCCTTCAAGACCTGCTACGTGTGCAGCAGTTGCGACGTGCCATGGAAGCGAAGAGCAAGCAGTTTGCCTTGTTGGAGCAGTCTCAAGAGCGGTTGCTCTCCTTCATGAGGAAGTATCAGGATCTTCTTAAGCGTCAGCAGGGACCATTTCCGGGCTGTGTGCATTGCCCTGGCAAGTGCTTCTTTCGGGCAGAGGTGAGCGCTTTGCTCACGGCGAAGGATGAGCAGTGGGTCATGAATGAATTGCTGAGTGCCGAACACCACAGCAGCGAAGAGCGCTATCATTCCGTCGTGAAAGCGGGCCAAACGATCGTCCAATCATGGTTGCTCGAAGAGATCAACACCCGGCCTGGTATAGGCATCCCCGCCGTGGCCTATTGTGTGGTGCTGCATGCGGCTTCCCATGCCACCATGACATTGTATGAACAAGTCGTGGTAGGCGAGAAACTCAAACCAACGTTGCTAGGCGGATAGCCACTACCACCACTCCTCTACGAGAGGATGCCCTGAAGGCTCTTGAAGCCGTTTCGCTGCGGTGGTCGCTGCGGTTGGATACGCATTCCGCGCTCCGAGCAACAACCATGTCCCTTCGAAGCGCTTCTGATCTTGTTGATCAGGCAGTTTGGGAAGCCGATGGCAACTGAGCAATGGGATATGGCTTCCTCCACGTTTCGGACATGTTCAGGGGAGACGCAACATCAATCCATAGAAAAACAGGTAGATTTTTTGTCGTAATGAAGCAACATGCGAACGAGAAAGGTGATCTCCTCACCAGAGATGGGAAGGGCATAAAATTGTTTTTTCCGGTGATGAAAGAGAAACAGCGTAAACGATGTACATCCCTGGCATTACAGATTATCCCGCCCGTGCCATCGAGGGAGGACCCGGATCAGCAAGCCCTCTCGTTAGAGGTGGCGATGCAGAGCCTGGTGCTTGATGAGCGGCACCCGGTTGCCCTGGAACTGGCGGGGACCCCTGAGCGTCGGTATTTTCTGGTGCGCGCGACCACTCGCGTCGCGCTGGATCACGTGGAAGAGCAGCTTCGGACGCTCTATCCTCAGCTGGGAGTCGAGCCGTTGCGCGAAGCGGATGATCCGTTTTGCCTGGCCGAACACGAAACCGT
>JAFMRP010001625.1 GCA_017354095.1 Ktedonobacteraceae bacterium | reverse complement strand
GGTGCAAAGACGCCTCCAGATCCTCCCGAGCCGATGGTGAGCGAGACCGCCAGGATTTTGGCCACAACCAGCAGCACGAGCAACCCCAGCGCGTAGTGACCCGCGAGCGCTGTACTCATGGCAGGATAGCCAACACCAAATACCTGCGGCAGGAAGAAGCCAAGCAGACCAAGCAAGAGCCCACCAGGAATCGGTTTGAGATATTCTGGTACTCGAACCGCGTCAAAGCGATCTTCAAACCAGTAGAGAATACGCGTAAAAGCAATCCCGAAAACCGCCCCCAGGATGCCCAGGATGGCATACCACAGAAATTCGGTGACGTGCATCGTCTGATAGGAGGGTAGAGGAAATGCCGGAACGTTGCCGAAGGCAAACCGTCCGATCACAGAAGCAGTCACGCTGGCGATGACTACGATGCCGAAGGAGCGAGTCGAGAACTCGCCCAGAATGACCTCCAGCGCGAAGAAGACCCCGGCAATGGGCGCATTAAAGGTAGCGGCAATACCGCCGGCTGCGCCACAGGCGACCAACGTTCGAATACGTGCTTCCGACATGCGGAACAGCTGTCCAAAGGCGGAACCCAGCGCCGATCCGATCTGCACAATGGGTCCCTCGCGCCCTACCGAGCCACCTGAGCCAATACAGATAGCGGATGCCAGCGATTTCACCGCAGCCACGATGGGACGAATGCGCCCTCCTTTCTGAGCAACAGCAAGCATCACTTCAGGTACCCCGTGTCCTTTCGCCTCACGTGCAAAGAAATAGATGAGCGGACCGAATACCAGCCCTCCCAGTGCCGGAAGCACGATCACGGCAGCAGGGCCGAGCACGGTACTCAGCAGCGGACGAAGCACCTGAAAAAAGAAGAAGGTACATCCATTGATGAGCTCGCGAAACACCACCGCGCCCAGCCCTGCTCCGATCCCCACCAGCAGGCCACTCAGCAGCAGCACCTGCGTTTCATGAATAGAGATGTGCAAGAGACGCTGCCACCCCTTCTTCGCGGCGGAAAGCCAGCTGGCATGAAGCGTTGGGACACGCTCCCCACGACGAGACACCAGACGTTGTAAATAGGCAAACAGGGCGACACGTTTCATCAGTCTTCTTCCTCATTATCTTCTTTCTGAGAGAAAAATGGGTGGGCAATTACCCAATAAAAATGCAAAAAAAGAGAGTGCTTTACTGCCCGGGAACACCAATGCCACGCAGCACCAGATCAGCAACCTCTCGTGCTTGCCGGGCGATGTCTTGCTCGGTATGCCCGAGCACTCGGGCAGAAAGCACATAGGATTCCGTGAGCGAAAGCACCATCAAAGCAGTCGATTCAACCTGGTGCATACGAATCTCTCCACGAGCCTGGCTCTGCTCCAGCATCAAAGCAATAACAGCCACATAATCACGGAGGAGTTTCGTCGCCTCTGCTTGAAAGCTTCGGTTGACGCCGTACAGAGCACTCATAAGAACATTGAAACTATCGCTCTCTTCCCTGGCTAAGTGGGCAAAGGCGTGGAAAAGACGCTCCAGGCGTTGTTGCACCGTTCCTTCTGCGGCCAGAGCGGTGCGGATGGCTGCGAGTTGAGCCTGAGCAATCTGCCGGAGCATGGCCACAAACAAATCACGCTTGTTCTCAAAATACAGATAGATGGTTCCTTTGCCCATGCCAGCAAGC
>JAFMRP010001624.1 GCA_017354095.1 Ktedonobacteraceae bacterium | reverse complement strand
AGCAATCACGATACGCCACCAGCTCACCTGGAGACGATCCGTGAAGCGGTGATGAGGGCGCACCAGCTTGACATTCTCTCGCCATGTATCTCTTGTAGCAGGTCCTCGCGCCTGCGCTGGCGACGCGTCGAGCCGTATGGCCTTGTCTTCCGGGGGCTGTCGCGTCGTCATGCACGCGTCGGCATCTGGTACCTGGTGGCTTTCTGCAGAGACTGCCACGACTTCAATGTCTTTCGCGTCGGTCATATCGAGAAACTGAAGGTGCGCAAAGAGGCGGTCCTACCACGACCGGATTTTGATCTGCGGGCCTACTGGCAGGAGGCGCGTAAATCGATTGAGGAGACGGAGCCGAGTGTCAGCCTGAAGCTGCGTGTCTCGTCCTCGGCTCGCCACAATCTGCGGGGAGAGCTCAAGATACTGGGGGAGGAGCCCGATGGCAGCGTGCTGGTTCGTATCGAGGTGGAATCGATTGAGGCTGCTATCTCCTATGTGCTCTCTCTAGGGTCGGAGGCGACGGTCATCTGCCCGTCGCGGGTACGCCGGGCCGTGGCTGAGAAAGCTCGCGAGATCGCCAGGATATATGCATAAAAAAGGCCGGCCAGCTTCGGGCGGCCGGCCACGTGCCATTTGCTTAGTAACGACTACTCACGCCACGCCCGCCGGTTACCGCCCGGGCAATCCACAACAATATAATGGCACCGACGAGCGCGGTCACGAATGTCAGGAAAATGCCGCTGACACTGATGCCGAAGAGCCCCAGGATAACGCCACCCAGCAGGCCGCCCAGAATCCCCACGATGATGTTGCCAACAATCCCCAGTTGATTGCCCTGCATCAAGCGGTCTGCAATCGCTCCGGCGATGCCGCCGATCACGATCCAGACAATCCACGCCCAGAGCGTTCCCAGGATACCGGCTATTACAAGAGCCATGCTCATGGTTTCCTCTTCCTTTCTCTCATAGCTTCTCTCTGGCTACCAGAGGGGGCCCGTTTCAGGCCTATCCTCTCCACGAAAAAGGGTACAAGGATGTGACATGATGCAGCGTGCCCCGGTCAAGGGGGCTGATCCGTGGGTGGTAGTGGGCCCGCTAGCCAGCGGAGATGGTCCCATCGGCATTGATATGCAGGCTGACCGGGGGCAGCGGTCTGGTGGCTGGCCCCTTGACGACCGCGCCATTTTTGGCGGGATCAAAGATAGAGCCGTGTTTGGGACAGACCAGCATATGCGTCTTGCTATCGTAACGCACCGTAACCCGTTCATGGGTGCAGGCGCTTTCGTACGCCACAAACCGCTTGTCGGGCAAGTGGATGAGCAGGCTTCCCTGCTTATCGGTGGGATTGGTAAAGGGCTGCGCTGAGTTGAGCGCTTGATTTTGCTGGCCGATCACGGACCCCTGTACCGTGCTCTTTGGGGCGGGAGGACGCAGCTGCTTCAGGATAAATCCCGCGCCAACCAGCGCCCCGACCGTTACCCCGGTTGCCAGCAGCGCCATCCGCCTGCTCATTTGTCCTCTCGCCGGGCGTGAGGGCCTGCGGACAGCATGCTGGCGGGCTGTACTGGTGCGCACTGCCTCCAGCGGTTCGGAGGTTGCGCGCTGCTGGTCCTGCCACTGCGGGGGGAGAAACGGCAGCGGCTGCGCGACCGGGTCGCCGGGTCTGTTGGACTGGA
>JAFMRP010000438.1 GCA_017354095.1 Ktedonobacteraceae bacterium | reverse complement strand
CTGTTGGCTTGAAGAAGTTCAAAGCAGCAACAGTGACCACTCTACTGTAAGCGTTACAAGTGTTACTTCTGTTAGTTTATGTGTTCTATCTGTACTATTTGTTCTGTTAACCTCTCACCGAGTGAACTTTGAAACGGAGGTGCCGGGGCTATGCCGCCAGCACCTCTTGATCTTTTTTCTCGGTGCTTTTCTTCGATTCGCGCTCGCTGCGCAGGCGCGGATCAGCGACCTCATCGATACCAAAGTTGATCAGTGCCAGGCCCAGACCCAGCAGCGCGATACACAGACCCGGCGGAATAAACCACCACCACAGGCCAGAGAAGAGCGCGGAGGCCTGCTGCGCCCAGTAGAGCATACTGCCCCAGCTGACCGTACTCGAGTCGCCCAGACCCAGAAACTCCAGCGCTGTCCAGGAGAGTACCACATTGATTGTGGTCGTCACAAAGCCGGCAGCAACAATCGAAATCTCATTGGGGAAAATCTCAAAGAAAATGATTCGCCAGGTTTGTTCGCCAGTAGAGCGCGAGGCCGCGATGAACTCACGTGCGCGCAGCGAAAGCGTCTGCGCGCGCAACACACGCGCCCCCCAGGCCCAGCTTGTGAACGTAATCACCAGCGATACAGTCAGCGGCCCGCGTGGAAAGTACGCCGCCAGCACGATCATCAGCGGCAGAGCCGGTAACACCAGGAACACATTGGTGACGAGTGAAAGAATTTCATCAATGATACCCCCAAAGTAGCCACCCACCAGCCCGATCACGACCGAGAGTATCATCACAAACACACCCGTAAGCAGGCTCCAGAAAACGGTGGCGCGTGTCCCGTGTACCAGCTGACTGAACAGATCCTGCCCGGTGGTTGTAGTGCCAAGCCAGTGCTGCGCCGAAGGAGCAGCATGGTTAAGATCCGATAGCCTGGTGGGATCTTGCAGCGGCAGCATCGGACCAAAAATAGCGACCAGAATGAAAAAGCCCAGAATAGCACTGCCCAGCGCTACCTTGCGATTGCTGGTCAACGCCCTCCAGACATAGGCCAGACCTCCCAGCAAACGTTCATGAATGGGCTGGCCGGGCAGCAGAACGGCCTGAGATGCCTCGACCGGGTGGAGCTTTTGCTGCGTCTGCATGATTATTCCCCCTTCTCCAGCCGCACGCGCGGGTCAAGCACTGCATAGAGCAGATCCGCCAGGAAATTCGCTCCCAGCACTGCCAGCGCGATCAGCAGGAAAATTCCTTGCATCAGCGCGTAATCTTGCCCCTGCACGGCCTTAAGCAATGAAAAGCCGATACCAGGATATGAGAATACCATCTCGGTCAGTAACTGCCCACCCACGATAAAGCCCAGCGAGAGAGCAAAATTGGTAATATTGGGCAGGATAGCGTTGCGTGCGGCATACGCGAACATGATGCGCCGCGATGTCAGGCCCTTAGCCCTCGCCATCAGTACATAGTCTTCGTTGAGTGTGGTGATCATCGAGTTACGCATCACCAGCATCCAGCCACCAATCGAGGCAATGACAATCGTTAACGCCGGCAATATCCCATGATAGAGCACATCCGTAGCAAATTCAGCGGTCCAATCTGGATCCACGTTCAGAATGTCATAGCCCCCATTGATCGGGAACCAGTTCAATGTAAAACCAAAGATATAGAGTATGAGCAGGGCCATCCAGAAGTAGGGAATCGCGGAGAGAAAGTTCATCATGGGGGACAGAACTGCATCAAAGGCCGAACCACGCCTCCAGGCCATGATGATCCCCACCACACATCCCAGCACAGCGCTAATAATCACAGCAACGCCACCCAGCCCCAGCGTCCATATGATATCTTTGCCAATCACCTGACCCACTGTTCCAGGGAAGTAGGTGAGCGAAACACCCAGCTCGCCATGCAATAGCTGATTCAGGTATTTGAGATACTGTAACCACAACGGGTCCTTCGTGTTCAAACCAAACATAGCCTGCAGAGCAGTAACCATCTCTGGAGTCACACGGCCCCCACGTCGCTCAAGCTGGCCCATCAGCGTTTGTACGGGATCACCCGGCGCCAGGCGCGGGATAAAAAAGTTTAACGTCACCGAGGCCCAGACGGCGACGAGATAGAAAAGAATGCGGCGGATCAGGTGACGCATTCGGGTACTCCTTCTCCAGGGTAGCAGAGGCAAAGCCCCTGCCGGGATGGCTCGGAGGACATCTCCGAAATTTCCCTTGCTTCTTTTTCATGCGCCTGCAGCATGCGAGGGAGAGGGGAGTTAGAGGCGCTGCCTCTAACTCCCCGGACGAGGGGCACAGCCCCTTGCATCCTCACTGCTCAAGCTACTATTGAACAGGCTGCAGATGCAGAACTACCTGCTCAATGTCAGGAGCGGTGAACGGAGAACCAACCGCGTACGGATTGTCCTTGTCGGGCCATCCGGTAAAGCGCGTGGTGCGATATTCGAACCATGCCGGACCATTATAGAGCGGCAGGATCGGCAGCTTCTCTACGTAGATCTTCTCGATGGTCTGGATGGCCTGCTTCTGCACGGTCTCATCGGTCGTGCTGGCAAACTTCTCCAGGGCCTGGTCAACAGCCGGATCGCTGAACTGGCCAAAGTTGGTCGAGCCGATCTGCTTACTGTTCAGATAGCTGTTGTACATGTAGTACGGATTGGGGCCACCAACCATACCACCGATCATCAACTGCCACTTGCCATCTGTGCGCGCAGGATAATAGGCATCTTCCGTGAAAGGGTCCAGGGTAACCTGGATGCCAACCTCTTTCAAGGTCTGCTGCATGATCTGAGCAGCCTGCTCCCAGTCAGTGTAACCCTGCACCAGGCGCATCTTGAAGGCAAGCTTCTTGCCGCTCTTGTCAACAAAGACACCATCCGAGCCCTTGGTATAGCCGGCGTCGGTCAGGAACTTCTGAGCCTGGGCGACATTAGCTGTGTTCGACAGGCTGGAATAGGTCGAATCCAGGTAAGCTTTCTGGTTAGGCAAAATCAGGCCGGTGACGTTGGCGGGATCCGCCAGACCGGAGACAGCCTGTTTGGCAATCTTGTCGCGATCGATCGCGGCGTTGATCGCCTGGCGCACAGGCAACTGGCTGAGCTGCGGATCCTTCTGGTTGACGAACAGTGCATACATGTTCACTGGCGCCATCCAGTAGTGGTTGTGCTGCGGATCTTTCTGCACAAAAGCGGTATCCAGGTCAGACTGGAAGAAACCGGCCCAGTCAATATCGCCTTTGGGCAGAGCTAGCTTGAACGCATCATTCCCTTTATAGGCCGGGAACTTGATCTGATCAACCTTGACCTGGTCAGCTTTCCAGAAGCCGGGATTTTTGTCGTATGTGGCCAGTTCATTCGAGAACTTGCTCAGCACAAACGGGCCAGTCCCAACGGGCTTGTCAGGCGTGAACTTGGTGGGATCGCCCGCCGGCTCATAGATGTGTTTCGGGAGAATATATACCTGAGATGCGATGTAGTAGAAAGCGGGTGGATAGGCCTTCTGCAAGGTCATCACGACTGTATTGGCGTCGGGATTGGTCACGTCTTTTAGATAGTTCCAGACGCCTTGGATGTCCGCTGCCTTATACTGTTGTAGCGCCTTGTACGTGTAGACGACGTCGTTAGCGTCAAAGGGCTTGTCATCATTCCATTTCACGCCCTGACGGATCGTGAACGTCAACTGTGTATTGTCGCTGTTCCACTTGTAATCAGTCGCCAGCCAGGGAGTATACGAACCATCATTTACGTTCGCGAAGTACAGCGTCTCATACACAAGTCCAAGCACACCAGAGTTGGGGTGCGCATTGTAGGGGTTGAAAGCGGCCTGGGAAAAATCCTGTGACTGCGCGGCAACGGTGAGTACAGCTTTCCCCTTATTATTGGGAGTGTTCGCCGAGCCACCACATGCAGACAGGATCATTGCGAAAAGAACGAGGATTGTGAACAAGACCGGCACGGTCCTGAACTTCTCTCGCGGTGTTGGAGAAAACTGGTCGTATGCCACAAAAGCCTCCTAACACTGTGAAAATACATTACTGAATTCAATCAACCGTAGATCCAAAACCAATAGATTACTACGCCATATATGGCGTCATATGGTGCACAAACGATAATACGAGAATTAAGTCCCGACCTGCTTCCGATGCCCTCCTTCCTGCATGTACCATATCTTCCTGGTAAATAACGATTGCTAGCTTGAATTCTACTGACAGGTTTTTACCGGAACAGTTCTTTATGTAATGTAACCCCTTGCGTCTTGTTTGTCAAGACATCTAGACCACCATACCAAAAATTTGTGCAAATCGCCCAAACTCACCCCTTGTTGATTATCACAATAAAAAATGCTCTGCGGTAGAAACTATCACAGAGCATTGTTCAGGATATACTTAACGTCGCGTCTCGTCATGCTCCAGCATATTCAATTGCTCCTGCCATGCCTCAGTGGCAAAGGCAAGCGAGCCGCGACAGATGGTGGCCTGCAATTGCAATGAGGAGTCGAAAATAAGCAGATCCGCATCATAGCCTGCACGCAGCAGCGCCTTACGATTGTCAACTCGGGCTGCCCTGGCAGGATTCAGCGTCAGCATGCGCACAGCATCACTCAGCGATACATCTGTTATCTGCAGCACATTGCGCAATGCCTGGTCCATCGTCAACACACTACCCGCCAGCGATCCATCAGCCAGGCGAGCCGCCCCCCGCCGCACGTGCGTAAACTGACCCGCGAACTCGAATACGCTCCCATCAGGCAGGCCGGCGCCAGCCTGGGCATCGGTAATCACCACGGTACGCTCCGGGCTCAGCGCTTTGACCAGAATTTTGGCGACTGCCGGATGCACATGAACCCTATCAATAATCAGTTCACCCTGCACCTGCTCAGATTCCGCCACAGCGGCAATGGGACCCGGCTCGCGATGCAACAGAGGACGCATCGCATTGAAACAGTGGGTCATATGTGTTACCCCCTGCTTGATGGCCTCGTGAGCCTGCTCATAGTTGATATCAGTATGCCCCATACTAACGGTCACACCCGCCTCTATCAAGCGACGCGTCATGGCCTCTGCACCAGGCAATTCAGGGGCCAGCGTCACCAGGCGCAGAAAGCCTCTGGTAATGTCAAGCACATGCTCCGTCTCTTCCTCATTGGGTGTGCGCAGCCAGGAAGTTGGATGTGCCCCACGCCTCTTCGCACTGATATAGGGACCTTCAAGATGGATACCCACAGGCTCGGCCAT
>JAFMRP010001623.1 GCA_017354095.1 Ktedonobacteraceae bacterium | reverse complement strand
GGCACCCCCGTGACCAGCCTCAGCGCGATCAACAACCGCCACCAGATCGTGGGGTACTCCATCGACGCCAACGGCCAGCTCCACGCCTGGCAGCTGGACGGACGACGCTTCACCACAGTCGCGCCACCAGGCGCGCTCGACACCGTAGCACTGGACATCAACGACCACGGCGATATCGTCGGCGCCTACGACGAAGGCCCTGGTGGCACCACGCTTCGTGGGCACGGCTTCCTGCGAACCTCCGCCCGCTACACCACGATCGATGCCCCGGGCAACTGGCTGCGCACGGAAGCCACGGGCATCAACAATCAGGGGAGCATCGTTGGATTCGCCGACAACGGCAGTGGTGAATTGGGCCAGGAGTGAGCAGACTTCGAGGGTCTTGTGACGGTAAGCATGTTGGGTAAGTTTGGTGAGAGCAGCAGCATAGCCGTCTATACCAGGTTTTCTCCTTTTGGTGGATGTTGACAGGCCCACCCACGAGCTATCATAACAATGTGCTTATTGCAGAGGGTGGGATGAGAGCATACAAAGGAGAAAAAACCATGAAACGAACACTTGGGCGCAGTGGCCTGGAAGTAAGCGCGCTGGGGTCAGGGTGCTGGGCGATCGGGGGAGAATGGAATTTTAATGGAAAGCCATCTGGCTGGGGCAAGGTTGACGACAACGAATCCATTAGAGCTATCCAGCGAGCAATAGATCTGGGAATTACCTTTTTTGACACAGCTGATGTCTACGGGTCTGGACATAGCGAGCGGGTACTGGGCCAGGCGGTAGCCGGCAGGCGCAATCAGGTGGTGATTGCAACCAAATTTGGACTGCTTTTTCATGAAGAGACACGAGAGGGAGCAGGGTATAACGTAAGTCCCTCCTATATAAAAAGCGCAGTAGAAGCGAGTCTCAAGCGCCTGGGAACAGATTATATCGATCTTTACCAGCTGCACCCCGCCGTGAACGAGGAGCAATGTAACGCGGTCGTTATGACACTGGAAGAGCTCGTGAAGGAAGGGAAGATCCGTTTTTACGGGACAGCAGCAGAACAGCCTGAGACCGTGCGTATCTTTGCGCGAGGTGAGCACTGCGTATCCGTTCAGCTGCAACTCAATATCTTTGGTGGAAATGAAGAGGTGCTGGCTTTATGCGAAGAGCATAACCTGGCAAGCATCTGCCGTTCGCCGCTGGCAATGGGATTGTTGACGGGCAAGTACCGCACTCCCGCAGAGATTGGAGAGAGCGATGTCAGGAGGAACACGCCCTGGTGGGACTACTTCAAGAAGGGGACGATGGAGGAGTGGCTGAAGAAGATTGAGCGCGTCAGGGCTGTATTGACCGGGGATGGCAGAACGCTCGCGCAGGGAGCGCTGGGCTGGATCCTGGCCCGGGGCAGCCAGACGATTCCCATTCCTGGCTTCCGATCGATCGCTCAAGTGGAAGAGAACGTGGGAGCCCTGCAGTACGGGCCTCTGAGCGCACAGCAGATGGAAGAGATCAGGCAGTTGCTGGGTTAAAGGAGGGTCGATTCTGTCCTGCTTCCAGGGTATACTGAAAGTAACCTGACCCGATAGATTGCTTTCACGGACAAGATGGGAGAAATATGATGAGCAATACACAACCATTGCGAGGCTTCACAACGATCAGTTATTGGGCAGACGATCTGGAAGCGGCAAAGC
>JAFMRP010001622.1 GCA_017354095.1 Ktedonobacteraceae bacterium | reverse complement strand
TGAAAGACGCACCGCAGCCACTGCATCCTGGGCTAAAGGCGACAATGGATTTCGCAATGGACCCATTGACCGCCAAAGGTGAGAAAATTATGAATGCAATGCAGCGGTTCTATGGTGCAGAAAAGGGGAAAAAGGTCTTTTACGCCTCAACTAATAAGGGAAATATCTGGGGTGCCAGAACACCCAGTGCGCACTGGCCAAACCGTTCACCAGGAGCACGTCGATCTGCACTGCGCGCTAAAGCCTGGGCAAAGAAGAGATCTGGTGATGAGGGTTTTGACGAAGACTTTGACGATTATGATGATGAGAATTATGATGCATTGCCAGATACGACTGTAGAGCCGGCGCGACCCAATACGAATATCGAACAGGCCAATCGGCAGATTACGCCATTCGGTGCTAGTAAAGATCAGTTTGCACCAATGACGCAGACGGCGCGTACATTGGATGATGATCAGCAACAGCAACGTGTACTGACTTCTCCTGGTGAGACGCACACTGATCCGCATACATGGCCATGGGAAAGCGTGCCTTGGAAACCGCCCGTAAAAGGCGATGCTTGGGATAGTCCAAATTGGTCATGGGAGCGTACACAGAAGCGCACATACCCAGATGGCAGTACTGACACTGCGACATTCAAAGTCAGTCCACAGCAGCCAAAAGCGCCAGCCGCACCGGCACCACAGCCCCAGGTCAGACCGCAGCCTGGGCCGCAACCACAGATGCGTGCAGAGACCCAATCGCCACGTCCACCGCAGCAATCCCCATCACAGATGCCGCGTCAGCAGCCAGTGACAGAACCACCAGCACAGCCAGTACAGCGTCCTAAGCCAGCGCAGATGCCTGCACAGACCGATGCTAATGGTATTGGGATACGCAGTGCTTATGAGCAAGGCAGACAGCGACAGTCGCATCCTGGCGGTATCCGCGAGACGTATATGCAGGGGATACAGCGCCGGCACAATGCGACAGATCAATCACAGTCTTCGCCTGCACCAAAACTGTTATCACCAGTATCGATCAAATCGCATGTCCATCCGCAGCATATGGATCAAGCTGGTGGATTGCGGCGCACTGGGTCAGCGGTTGGTCCTGGCGGTCAGACGGTGCAGACGCAGTCAACACCACAGCAACGGCTTGATATTCAGCGGATGCAGCCCAGTGCAACATCATCCTCTGCGGCTAGTCCGCAGCAACGTTTAAAGCGTCAGAATACAGATAATCGTTTTGCGACTGATCCGCCCGTATCGGAGAAACAGCGTGGTGCAATGCAAGCGGCAGCGGCGGGTAAATCGACAATTGGCATTCCGCAATCAGTTGGCAAGAAATATTTAGAGCACGATGCGCAGCCAGTATCGCTGAGTAATCAGATGCAGGCAGCAAAAACATTGGACAATGTGATACGCGATGCGCTGGTAGGTGCGCCAACCCGGACATTGCAAGACCGTGTTGATCATGGATGGACCGCACCACAATTCACTGGGCGTGATGATACACCAGCCCCAGATCTCGATGAAGAGAGAAATAGACGGCCCAGTGGGGTAATGGGGCAAATCGAGCGCAGTCGAAAAGTTAGACTATTGCCGCGCGGTAGATTGCCACCAAAATCGGCTTGGCCCGGTAGTCCCAGTGCATCAAATGCCAATCCGCAGTCTAGTGGCCTACAGCGCA
>JAFMRP010001621.1 GCA_017354095.1 Ktedonobacteraceae bacterium | reverse complement strand
GCCGACAATGCCGCCGAAATTCTTGCCACCACGTCCGGGCCGGATGCGCGCGCGAAAGCCTGGAACATGGTGAGAGAGCGGAGCGCGCAAGATCCCAACGGAAGTTATTGGATGTACCCCAGAGGACACACCACGGATGCCGAGGGACGAATCCAGGAGGTGCCCTATCAGGTAGTGAAATTTAATCCGGATGCGCCGCTGAAGCACGACATGACGATCGCCTTTCCCAGCACGGATCCAGACGGCGGCGTATCCATGCACGACTTTACGGTTCACCCTCCCGCAACTTACAGGGAATTCCTGGCCATACGCGAATCCATGAAAGCAGCCGCAACCCAGGCTCTCGCTTCGGGTATGAAAGCGGAGCAGAAAGAGGCTACGGATCGCATCCTGACAACGGACGAAAACGGCAATGCCATCATTCTTCCCCGTTATCAGGCAGCCGAGCGCAACTTGAACACAACCGGGAAGGCTATAAATCCACAACAAGAGTTGAAATTAAATTACAACAAAGGGCAATTCAGCATAGTTCAAAGCCAGTTAAGCCAATATAGCGATGCCTTCAATGCTGTCAATGCTCTCCCTGAAGAGATAAGACAGCGGGACGCGAAGACCATGCTCTCACTGATAGAGGAATCGAAGCAAGAGGGCGTATTTAAAGGCCAGATTAACCTGCCCGAAATTGGAAGCCTGAAAGTGCCGGTAGTCAGTTCTCTCCAGAGCGCACTCGATAATATCTTTAAGCAGACCCAGTTTCAAAACATGGACCAGGCCAGCCAGCGGCTTTGGCGCACTTACAGCCAGTTCCTGCCGAATATGCAGCTATACAATCGCGTAGTTGATGATACGGCGCGCGCAGTCGGGATGAAAGGAGTGGTCGAAGCGGAGCAAAAAAACGTGCCCACTCCATACGATTTGATGGTCAATCCTCAAGCCAATGCTCCCTATCTTGATAATTGGCAGAACAACATGAACTTGATTAATAAGTATGTCCCAGGGGGAATGGAGGCTATCAATGAAGTACGCCGCCAGAATGAACATACTTTCGGAGCGCCTAAGGTTGACATATCAAAAAAACCACCAGGGGCGGCAGGTTATGCGAAAGGCAAGAAAGGCTGGTACTGGATAGACAAGGACAATAAGATCATCGCGCCACTTGGAGGAACGCCACCGGCTCAATAATGCCAGCTAACGCCATCCAATCCGATACTATAGATCCGGCAACGGTTCAAAGTCTCGCTCAAGGACAAGTATCGCCCCAGACACAACCCGGGATAGACGACGAGATAGATCCCTCGACCATAGTTCACCTGCCCCCTCCAGTCATGCCGGGCGGCGCGCCGGGTGGAACCGGCGGGGCGATCGGGCAGGTCACAAAGGACATAACTCAAACTGGGGTTGAGGCTGCAGGTGGCGCGTTTAAGGGAGCTGCCCAGGGTGCGGCCCAGGTTCGAACAGATAGTCCTAGCTGGATTCATAATGCCCTGCAGACTCTGATGAATAATACCGTCGGCAGGTATGTACCTGATGCATATCAGGATCAAGTAAAAAAGGAGGTTGACGATGCCGCCAATTGGATAGGAAGTGTGTTCACGGGCATGCTGCAGAAAGCCCCGCCCGCACAGGCGCGCACAGCAAGAGCCGGACAGGTTCCACTCACTCACCACATTC
>JAFMRP010001620.1 GCA_017354095.1 Ktedonobacteraceae bacterium | reverse complement strand
GCAGGACTGCTGGATGGTCGTCGCGTCACCACGCACTGGGCGTGGGCAGCAGAATTGGCAGCGCGCTATCCGAACGTGCAGGTTGATCCGCAGAGACTCTACATTGATGAGGGCCAGGTGCTGACCTCGGCCGGAACGGCTGCGGCGATTGACCTCTCGCTCCATGTAGTCCGCCAGGATTACGGCGCTGAGGTTGCGGCAGCGGTAGCCAGGAGGATGGTGGTTCCTCTGCATCGTGATGGCGGTCAGGCACAGTACATCGAGACGCCTCTTCTGCCAGTGCTTGATGGAGGTGAACCATTCGACGCAACGCTGAGATGGGTGGCAGCCCACCTGCAGGAAGATCTCACCGTGGAGCAGATGGCGGCTCGATCAGCGATGAGTCCACGAACCTTTGCGCGCCGCTTTCATACAACGGTCGGGACCACCCCGTATCAATGGCTCCTCCGGCAACGGATTGTGCTGGCTCAGCGTCTCTTGGAGACGACCAGCGAAAGCATGGAGCGAGTAGCGACCAGCTGTGGCTTCAGTTCAGCAGCCACGTTTCGTTTGCACTTTCAACGTCTCCTGCACATCTCGCCACAGGCCTATCGCAACGCCTTTCGCCGAGAGAACAGAAAAGAAACAACATCAGTACCAGTTCTGGCAAAGTCAGCCACGGCGGATAGTTCCGGTACCAATCACGGTTTCCCTTCACAACCTGTCAGCTTTTCACGATGCCGATAGTCTATAATAGTGCATGGGTATTTCTCGATGGGGAGGACACACGTGGCTAAGACCGGAGACAGCTCTCCCTACAATGCGGCTCAGTCGCCCAGCCTGATTACACTGGTGCGGCGCGCGCGGGATGGCAACCAGAGCGCCTTCGAGGCTCTCTACGCGCTCTATAACGACCCGATCAGTCGCTATTTAAGCCGTATGGTAGGTAACGATGGCGTTGGTTGCGAGCTGACCCAGGAGACATTCTTGAAAGCCTGGCTTTCTCTGCCAGGGCTGCGCGAGCCTGAGCGCTTTGTCGGCTGGCTCTATCGTATCGCGTCCAATTGCGCGTACGACTACCAGAAACGCACACGGCACATACAGGTCATCCCGCTGGAAACCTATACCGGCGGGGACGCGCTGAGCGTCTCAGGGCCGGAAGAGAGCATCGAAGAGGTTGAACTCCTCAAACTTGCTCTCGCGCTGGTGCCACGCATATACCGCGAATGCCTGATCCTCTATGAGATTGAAGAACTACCCCAGCGCCAGATCGCGGAATTGGTACACATAAAGGAAGCTAGCGTGAGTAAATATGTCAGCCGTGGCAAAGAGAAGTTGCGCCAGATGTATTATCAGTTAGTCCGGGAGCAGAACAGCGCACTGGCACAGGGAAGGAGAGGGCAATGATCACACAGCCTCCCTGCATCGCCTGGGCCGAAAAGCTGGCTCTCAGGCGCGAAGATCTCTCGCCCGCCGACCAGACCGCTCTGGATGCACACACCGCCACCTGCCCGGCCTGCCGCAAAGCCCTGGAGGACTACCATTTCCTGAGCGCGGCGCTCAAATCCCTGCCGCCTCCCGTGGTAAAGCCATTGCCACGCCTGAGGCTGGACGCCGAAGAACCGGCGGCCATCGCGATAGAGGAGAGCATACCGGATCGCTCCGCCTATGATCGATCAGCCAGCTCGCCCA
>JAFMRP010001619.1 GCA_017354095.1 Ktedonobacteraceae bacterium | reverse complement strand
CGTTCAAAAATATGCGGCACATGCTCTGGCGCAATGCCTCTGCCTTCATCTTTGACCCAGATGAGCACCTCCCGAACAATGGTATCTGGACCAGGCCGGGGACGCATGCCCACTTCGACGCGGCTACCTTGAGGACTATATTTCAGGGCATTGCTCAGCAAATTCCGCAATGCCTGCTCGATTCTGTTGGCATCTACCCATCCACGGAGTGGCTCTCCCGACGCTGACTTTTCCAGTGTCAGAGCAATCTGATGGGTTGAGGTCATATACCTGTGTGGTTCTACCAGACGGGTGATCAGTTCATCGAGGTGATGCATGGCAGGATAGAGCGCCAATGGGGTTTGTCCAAGGCGGAAGGCATCCAGCATTTCCTCAATCAGATGGGTCATCTGCTCGCTTGCCTTCGCCATGTTGGTGAGCGCGTAGTCACGAAAAGGATCGTCTCCCTGCTTCGACAGACTCAACTGTAATAACTCGACGAAGCCAACGATCACCGTCAGCGGCGTGCGTAATTCGTGATTAGCCACCGCCAGAAACTCGTTTTTTTGATACTCCAGGTGTTTTTGGGCGGTGATATCTTGAAACACCAGGACGGCTTCGGCAATCAGCCCGGTGTTGGTTCGCAAGGGCGCTGCTGCACTCAACAGGATGGAACGGGTTCCATCGGAACGGGTCACGACCAGTTCCTGGTTGGTGACGGTTTCTCCCGCCAGGGCCTGGATCAGTGCGAAGTTCCACGCGCGCTGAGGGATGGAGGAAACGGACGTCTGCTGTGCCACCGCGTTCAACGGAGCTCCGATGAGCCGAGCATGAGCAATACCAAGCAGGTGCGCTGCCGCTGGATTGGCGTAGCGAATCAAGCCGGTCGTTGCCTCCACCAGGACCACGCCTCCGGGCAACTGATCCAGGACCGCTGACAACCGCTGTTGTTCTTGCGCAATGGTTGCGTGGAGTCGCGTGTATGCGAATGCTTCCGCCAGAACGGGGCCAGACGCCTGGAGCATGGTAAAGGTCTCTTCGTTGCGTGGATCATTCCTCTCCACCGTGGCCATCAGGATGCCTTCGCACTGCCCCCGATACCAGAGCGGAATGAAGATGCGCTTCTGCCCATCCTCCGACTGGTCAAACCAGCATGGGACATGTTGACGTCTCGCCTGCTCAACGGTTGGAACAGGATCATCATCGAAGGAGGAAGGGATACATGGTTGTTCGTCCTGATGGATTGCTGCGAGCAACATGACGTGTTCTCGTTGCGGGTCCATTCCATAGAGCATCAGGTGCTGCACGAAGGTGTGTCGCTTCAGGAGTGCCAGTGCCAGGCGACCCAGTGCTTCAGCATGAGGAGCTTGCTGGATCGTCTCCTTCAGGGCCCTGATGAGTGCCACACGTCGCGGTTGGATGGGAGGTGTCTGGTCGTGTGAAAAAGGGGGGATGTGGGGTGGCTTCCCCAGTGGCAGGGAGCGGGCAGGGAGCGGGATCTTTCGGATCGTGACACACAAATAGCGCACCTTCCCATCGGCATCACACAGGGGATCAAGCTCCCAATCCCAATGGCCTTGGTGATGGTCTCCCGAAACGGGAGCCATCTCACGTGCTCCTTGTGCGCGTTGTCCGGTTGCGGCCACCTTGCGGAAGAAGGCAGCAATACAGGTGGCATGTTCCTGCGGGAGG
>JAFMRP010001618.1 GCA_017354095.1 Ktedonobacteraceae bacterium | reverse complement strand
TGTGAGGCCATCTGGGAGGAAGAGGGCTCGATCACCGCCTTTCTGGGCGATGCGGTGATGGCTATCTTCAATGCGCCTCTGCCACAGAAGATGCACGCGCTCCACGCGGTACGGGCGGCCTGGAAAATGCGCCTGGCCGTGCTGGAATACCAGAGCTCTCGACCACAGGAGCAGCATATAACGTTTGGACTGGGCGTCAATACCGGCCTGGCGACGGTGGGAAACGTGGGATCACAGGGCCGCCTGCAAAATTATACTGCCATCGGTGACGTTGTGAATGTGGCCTCGCGCCTGCAAAATAGCGTATCAGACAATAATATCCTGCTCAATGATAGCACCTATATGCAAGTCTATCGCTATGTGAAGGCGGGCCAACCCTTCCAGATGTCGGTCAAAAATCGCGAGACGCCACTCACAGTGCGCTATCTCTTTGGCATCTAGTTTTTTAGAGCGATCGGCGCAGCACAAAGCCCTTCTGGGGCAGGCGAATAAAGCCAAACCATTCATAGAGACGATGCGCATGCTCGTTCTCTTCCTGGGTATTGAGCATAATACGAGTGACACGCACCTGAGCAAAAAAGCGGATGGCCTCGGCCATTAAGCGCGCGCCGATACCCTGCCCGGAGACGGAAGGATGTACGGCGATGCGAATAAGATAGCCGTAGTCACGGTCTACGGCGTTAAACTGATAGCCTACAACGCGCCGATCCATCTCCGCGACCATAAAGTAGGGATGCGTGGCGGCGATATCGCGCAATGAACGGCTATCATAGCGCCATAGTGGCTCAAAGCACGCCTCTTCAATGTCTTGTAGCGCCGCCAGATCTCCAGACCCGTCACTTGTATCGACGGGACGCACTATGATCCGGAGATTCCCCTGCGTGGGCAGGCTATAGTCGTATTTGTCGTAAGAGTAGAGTTGGCGATGAGGAAGGAAACCCTGGCGCAGCAGGCTCGCGCGCAGCCAGTCATTTTCAGCATCGTTACCAGAGTAATAGAGAGCTGGTATGCCACGGGCGACCAGGGAATCACCAAGCTTCTCCAGCAGCACTTGCAGGATGCTGTTATAAGCTCTGCTCTCCGACCAGCTCACGCCGAAACCACCTATCCAGGCCGTTACAGGATTGGACACCTGTGAGAGCAGAAAACCAAACAGAGAGGGTCCACTGAAAATACCGCACGCCGGACAGTGCTGGAGCAGCAGTGGCAGTTCCTCTGGTGTAAAGCGCTGATAAATATATTCAGAAGTTCTGAGCAGCCGCTCAATTACAAACTGGTCTTCACCGTTGAGCGGGCGAATGTTTCCCCTGGGCATACGTTTCGCTCTCCAAACGTCATCGCATAGGCATATACGCCATGCCGTTACGCCGCCAGCGCTATTCCTTTCCCTGCTCCCCTGAAGCCTCCCCCCGCATCTCGCGCAGCAGCCTGGCACGATCTGGTCTGGGTGCGTTACGCATACGATATCCAGTCAGCCCATGCAGGCGGCGCAGTTCCGCAATCAAAACGTCTGTATTGATGCGATTGTCCTGTTTGGGGGCCGGTCCAAACTTATCGACGGCCGCGTCGTCTCCCAGCAGTTGATTGACGCAGGTGGCCACACAGCCAGCCATCGCCTCCGCGTGATAGCCCCCCTCATGCACCATGATCAGCCGGCCATTGCAGAGCACAC
>JAFMRP010001617.1 GCA_017354095.1 Ktedonobacteraceae bacterium | reverse complement strand
TTGAACGCTTCTCTGGTCGGGTCTTCCTCTTCTTTCATCTGCAGCGTCCTCCCCTCTCAGGCTGGTCAACTATCGCTCGACAAGTCGCCCTAACCTACACCGCTACCATCATCGTTGCCTTGGCTGCTCAACACGCTGGTCGTCCTGATCTTCTCCGCTCTCCTAAGCGTGTTTTAGCTCATACCTGGGAGGGTTTCTGAGTTGGGAAATGCCCTATATGGGTTTCTGAGTTGGGAAATGCCCTCTTATTTACTTTTAGTGACCTTCTCGCTCGATTGAGCAGGAAAGTGAACCGGGAGGCTTTGTTCCAGGTGCATCCATTGTGCATGTTGATAGCGCTGGTGGAGAACCACGCTTGCGAGAAAGACCACGACTCCCCCAGTTGCACAGACCCACAAGGGAAGCGCGAACGAGACCAGCAGGACTCCGCCAAAGCTGCCGGCAAGCACGCTATTGATGATGGCTATCATCCCTGCCATCGTGAGGAAGCCCTGGAACCAGGAAGCGTGCATGGCCTCTTGCTGCAGGGTTTCTTCCCCATCATCATGCGCCGAAAGGATAAAGTACGGCTGCATCTGAGGCGCGTACTCCAGGTAGAGATGCCTGATGCGATTAATGCCGCGCGCATAGGTCAGATCCGCTTTGCCCACTTGCAAGACGCGCTCGAAGGTGAGCAGTCCCATTAAAAAGAGGGTTGGAAGCACCACCAGGCTGAACACCAGAAATGCCGTTCCCAGGTGAGAGAGTTGCCCCACCAGGGCCAGGGCCACGAGGCCAGAAGAAACCGCTCCCACAAAGAGGCTGGCACGACCACTGGCTTCAGCAATCGTCATGGATCGGCCCGTTTGCAGGTTGTAGTGTTCCGTCGTCATGATGGAGACGAGCCGTGGGTCCAGTTCCAGAGGAGTGCGCTCGGATGGCGGTTGCTCCATTGTTGTCTGCTCCATTTCTCTTGCTCTCCAGCTTCTAGCCAACAATGCGTTGGATCTTGATAAAAAGAATCACACGCGCATCGACCGGTGGGCGTCTCACAACGCCATATTTTGCTGCCAGGGTCAGGTAAAAAGCCCCGGTAGGATCAGGTTCGATCCGCTCCACCGTCCCACGAACCTCGACATAGGTATATGGCTCGTCAAGATCCAGTATTGAGAGAGCTACCCGTGGATCACGCACGATATTCCGATATTTCTGGCGAGCCGTCGTATGCGTGAGCTTGAGATACTCCCCATCCCACAAAAACCACATGGGAGAGGACTGCGGCGCACCAGTAGAGCCAATCGTCGCCAGGTGGGCAAAGGCTCTGGAGGAAAGCATTTTCTGCACTTTGGGATGTGTTACGTCGATCATGAAAAGAAGCCTTTCTTTAGGATGGAGTTGGTGCCTCAGCGATGGTGAGAACTATCTTGCCACGGACATGGCCTTCCTCCAGCAACCGGTGTGCTTCACTGGCGGCTGCCAATGGCAAAGTGCGATCGAGATGGACCGCAAGCTGTCCTGCATCGACCATCTGAGTCAGTGCTGCGAGTCTGTGTGCATCGGGGCGACCATAGACGGGGCGTGCGGTGATCGCACGTTCGAGCGGCAGATCGGCGGCTTCGGTCAGGTGGGCCAGGTGTCCCCCATCGCGCAGCGCAGCAAGGCTGCGTAGAGTGGTCTCGCCCCCAACACAGTCAAGA
>JAFMRP010000437.1 GCA_017354095.1 Ktedonobacteraceae bacterium | reverse complement strand
GATGAGGGCTTTGGCCTGCTCTGGCGGAAACACCTCGTAAAACGAAGCAGGCGTGTGCGTATTGAGATTGTCCATCACAACGACCACTTTGCTTGCTTTGGGGTAGCGCTCTTCAAGGACCTCTCGCATGAACAGCGCCCAGTCTTGCTTCGTGCGGTGCTCGGTGACTTTCAGGCAGCGTTTGCCTACCAGGGGTTCGTAGGCAATGAAGAGATTAGCGCGCCCCTCTTTCTCGAAGGTATAGTCTTCCCGTGCCACTTGTCCGGGTTTGGCTGGCTCCGGCGCATATTTGTCTTTGACCAGATTCTTGCCCATCTCATCCATACAGATCCTGGGAACTGCCGGGTCATAGGGCTGACAGTACACATCGAGCACATCCTCCATATGATAGACAAAATCTCCGTCTGCCTCCTTTGGAAAGCACCAGGATTTCTTGAGCCACGGTTTGAGTTCGTTTTTTTGAGCGTCTTTCTGACCGTTTCCGGGCTAATATGCTCCACATAGCCCAAGCGCACCATTCGGTCGGCTAACAGTTCGAGCGTCCAGCGCTGCCGCCCATCAGGAGCCTGGCTACAGGCCAGATGAATGAGTTGGGCTTCTCCCTTGCCATCCAGGCACTGGCGTTCGGGACGTTCGCGTGGGAAGCTTCCGGTGAGGGCTACCTCCAGGCTCCCTTGCACAAAACGCTGCTTGATGCGAATCACGGTACGGCGACTGATGGAGAGCGCCTCGGCAATCTGCCCATCGGTGTGACTGGGTTCACCCTGGCGCTGATCGCTCATCAGCAACACACGCGCCACTAAGTAGTGTTTGGCTGGAGTACCACTCATATGTATCATCGTCTCCAACCATCGACACTGCTCCTCATTCAATCTTACGGGGTAGGTGTAGTGAGAGGTTCTCATGACAGCACTCCTTCTACTGCATCTCCTAGAGGTAAGACTGGAATCACTGCAAAAATAGCTCGGAATGCAATTTGCCAGATTGCTACAGATCGCTCAGAATCCGTGCCAGATTTTCAAGCACTAAGAACGAGGAGTGCGAGAGCGTTCTTGTTCTGGAGGCTAGTCGCTCTCTGGCCTCCGCGGAATTGCTCCGCAGGACACGCGAACCTGGGGTTACCCATCGTGAGAAGGGGCTTCGAGCCTTGCCATCTGGCAGTTAAACTCGTAGAGAGGCTCTGCATCCTCATTGCGTCGTTGTTCATAATCGGCCAGCGCCTCTTGCAGAGAACATTTATTGGAGATCCCGTTCTCGACCGCGTCGGCAAGCAGTTGAGCATCCCGGAAGGCGTCACTCATCCCATGCGCCAGAATAGGATCTTTGCAATGACCCGCGTCTCCAGCCAGTGCCCAGCCTGGCCCATAGGCACGACGGAAAAAGTTGGGAAGATCCCCCGTTCCAATGAAGCGTTCCGCTTGCTCGCCCTCTCGTAGCCGTGTGGCAAGATGTGGAGTATACTGCTCAAGCGTCTCCAGAAAGTGACCTTTGATATTGCGCCGAACTTCATCGAACTGGGCGCTCGGCCATTGCACAGCAACCACTACTTTCTTGTCATTCGTGGGAAAGGTAATGATGGCGCGCTGATCGCGCTGATAGATTTCTTGCCCTTCCAGTGAAACACCGCTCCAGTAGCTATAATAGCCACAGGTAAAGGTGGGTGCAACCGAGTAAGTGGGAGCCTGGACGAGGCGTGCCACCACCGAACGCTTCCCATCGGCCCCTATTACGAGCGTCGCCTTCTCGCTGATCTCTTTGCCACCAACCTGGAAACCGCGTATTCCGGTTACCTGTTCTTCCTCCCAGAGCAATTCTTGCACATGGAAGCCTTCCCGCAGGTCAACTCCCGCCTCGACAGCCGCGTTGACAAGGATCTGATCAAGTATGATCCGTCGTGGAGCATAGCAAGCGGCAACTCCATCTGTAGGCTCGACTGCATCAGTGAATGAGGTAGGACCAACATCAATGGTTCTGCTCCTGATCTCCGGGCACCCGGTCGCAACGATGCGCTCTAACATTCCCCAGCGCTTGAGATGAGCTGCTCCCCATGCCTGGAGGAAATGACTGGACATGGTATCGCTGGGGAATGTCGCTTTATCGACGAGCAGCACCCGGTAGCCTTTGCGTGCCAACAACATGGCGGTTGGTGCCCCGGCACAGCGAGCGCCGACAACAATCACATCGTACATGGAAGAGGACCTCTCCTTTTCTAGAATACGCTTCTATTCATGACAGTCCTAAAAAATTTAGAGAAAAACTGCAAAAGATGTGTATGTAGAAGGAAACGTTGCCCACAGAAAAACACCATTGTCAACAGAGCGAACCCTTTGCACAAAGGCTTGACTGCTTTGGGCATATCAGGCTGTGTACAAGCTATTTGGAATACTGATACTCGCTCGTATGGCCGCAGAAACCTTCCCTCTGTTATGTGTTTCTCTCAGCTTGTCTTTGGCTAGTCTACCACCACTATCCTGACATCTTCTGTCAGGATGCGTTCATCTTCTGTGACAGTTTGAGGTAGTTGAAGCATTACATCGATTCCCCAAAAAAACTATCCCCCCACCCCTTTTGCCAAAACCCACGTATCTACTCGACCCAGAAAATTTGCAATATATGCTACAATTGCTGTAACAAAAAAATAAGGTTTTCTCGATATCTTAACCAGCGCACCACCATAGCGCTGTTACTGTCCACGTCGTGAAGCATCCACGACCGAAAGGATTGACCATTGATGCGCAGCCAGGATATCATCTCCACTCTTGAGCAATTTGTTCAGCAAACACCTATCCTCGACACGCATGAGCACCTTATCGAAGAGTCGCGACGGCTCGCCGGACCCGATCCAGATGACCCGTTCTATCCCTGCAACGATTGGTCCTATCTCTATCACCACTACGCGCTCCACGACCTGTACAGCGTCGGCTTCTCTCGCGAAGAGGCCCGGCAATTCTTCTCCCCCCACCTCAGCCCAAAGGACAAATGGCGCCTCTTCGAGCCCTACTACCAGCGTACCCGCAATACCGCTTATTTTCTTGCTGTTGAGCATACGCTCCGCCAGCTCTTTCAAGAAGACCACCTTGATGAAGGCTCCGTAGAGCGGATCAGCGAGAAAATGCAGGCCCGGACGCAAAAAGGCTTTTATACCACCATCTTGCGCGATGTCGCCAATATCGAGTCGTGTCAGGTGAACTCATTAGAGCATATGTTATGCGACACTGAATATCCAGACCTGCTCCTCCAGGATATGTCGATCAACTCCCTGTGCACGGCGCTCGGACCAAACACCATCGCCAACACTGAAGCCAGCACGCTACAGGATTGGTACCGCATTATCGATCACCGTTTTGAACACTATGGCCCTCGTGCGATCGCGGTAAAAACCCAGGCCGCTTATTGGCGCGACCTCTCCTTTGATCCGGTGACGCAGGAGGAGGCCACCCCCCTCTTTTCACACCTCGCCAGGGACAAAAACGCCTTGAGTGCCGCCGAACAAAAAGCGTTGCAAGATCACCTCTTTCACTACTGCCTCCAAAAAGCGATCGATTACCACCTGCCTATGAAGCTCCATTGTGGCTACCTGGCCGACAACAATGTGATGCCGCTCGACCGGCTAAAAAATACAGCCTCCGACCTTTGTCCCCTCCTACAGGCATATCCGCAGGCCAGCTTTATCTTAATGCATATTGGCTATCCGTACCAGCATGAATATATCGCGCTGGCCAAGCACTACAGCAATGTCTACCTGGATATGTGCTGGGCCTGGCTCATGAGCCCTCAGGCCTCTCTGCGCTTCCTCAAAGAGGCGCTGTTAACGGTTCCCTCTGCAAAGCTGTTTGGTTTTGGTGGCGACTACTACCCGGTCGAACCCGTCGTAGGCCACGCCCACATCGCTCGCCAGGGCATCACCCAGGCCCTCTCCGAACTGATCCACGAAGGCTGGCTCACTGAAGAGACCGCGATGCTTGTCGCTCGCCAGCTCCTGCGCGAAAACGCCCAACGTGTCTTCGACTACGAACGCGTTCAACGCAACTGGCAACGCTACGTATCCCTTCAGCGCTAGTATATATTCTGTTAGTGCCTGGTACGACAGCCGCACTTAGGTAGTAGACTTATGCACCTGGCTCGGTTACAGATTGAAAGAATTCTCGAAGATGCGACGCATCACTGGTCTTATAGACCTGATACCAGGCTTCGAGGGTTCGAGGTCTGTACACCTCTAGCTTTTTGAAGATCTGATAGGCGAACTCAAGTGGCGCAATAGCACTGGCTGTAATGAGGTTGCCATCGGTGAAGGCCGGTTGATTCTGATAGAGCATCTCTCCTCAATAACTGGCGGCCTGTTGTAGTTCCACAAGGGTATTACCGGTATGTTGCCGCTCATTCAGAATACCTGTACGTGCCAGACCCAGCACGGCCCCACAGATGGCGGCAAACAGAATGCCAGGACTGACCACACCGCTGCTCAAAGCGGTGTACATCGCAGCCGCATAAAGATCGCTCTCTTTGACGTCGGGATGCACGGTCTCCAGCATGGCCTGCGCCATCCGTTCCCCCACGCGAGCAGCCCAGGCAATCACGGCCAGTTCCTCGTCACTCTGGCTCACGGTCATCATGTAGAAGCGCCGCCAGACCGATGTGAGACGCACTTCGGGAAGCTGGGTGGTAATTGCTTGCCAGATGCCGTGGACCAGAGCACCAGTGAAATAAAAAGGCGGATACGGATCAAACCCCAGTACACCAATTTTACTCTGTCCCAATCCATAGTCCTGAAGAGCCTCGACAATCTGTGGACCAAAGCGACCCACTCGCACGTTCTCTGGTTGCAGCCAGACCTCCTCGCCACGCCTGCGCGCTTCCAGATGATCAATTGCCATCTCAGGGATATCATACAGCGCAACCGGTTCCCCATTACGGGGAAAGATCACCAGCGCACCAGGGCGATCGTTGGTAAAGTAGGTATCGGGCGCAAAAGGCGCGGGTCCGGTTCCCTCGCGCTCGCCATAGATGAGAAGCGCGTCTACCTGTTCAGCATCCATGAGCTGCCGGGCCAGCGCCCAGCGGCGGTCGCGCTCTGCGAGCGAATAGGTGGGGGGCTGCTGCTGATCCGGATTCAAGAGAGGGTGCATGAGAGCTGGTTTCCTTTCATTCTGAGCCAGCACGGCGTCTCTCAGCATCATGCGCGCTGGCTCCGTTTCCATCTTGTTGCTGTCGTCCCCCTTGTGGGAGAGCAACGTATCA
>JAFMRP010001616.1 GCA_017354095.1 Ktedonobacteraceae bacterium | reverse complement strand
CTAAATAGGCAGCAGGGTCCTTGCGAAAGCGCCATTGGTGTCGGCGCGTTTCCTCGCGTTGCTGGAGTTGTTGTCGCAGTTCGCGCCAGCGCTGATAATTGGTGGGCCGCAACTCCTCCACGGAGAAAACCTGCGAGGTGCTGGTAACAGCGGCCATCACGCGCACTGAGCCACGCACAACCACACCAGGAATGGCTCCCCGCCGACCCGTCGCGCGTCGTTCATGGACCCGTGCGACCCCAAAACAGTGCTCAAGATCATTGTTCGTCCGCGGCAGGCCCGCAATATCATAACAGCGAAACAATCCTGCGAAGAAGTTGTCGGTGATATGACAAAAATGTTCAAACGCCTCTGTAAGCGGCCCCAGAACAGCAGGATTCTCTCTCATCCGTGCGAGATGAGCCAGATACCGTTCTCGAACCTGTTGCCCCGTCTCCTGTGGCTCATTGGCCAGAATCACTTTGGCTTGGTTCAGGAAGTCGTAGGCGTGTTCAAGCGGCATCCAGAGGTCCTCTGTGGCTTGTAACCCTTTCGTCAGCAGATGATACAACTGCTTTAAGGATGAGGGTAATCTTTTTTTTCCTGGACCCGTTCGATCGAGTCATTGATTTGCTTGATGCGGCTATGCAAGCGCACTCCAGAGGCTTCCAGCGGAGAGCGTCCATCATCGGTCAGTGACGCACGCACCGCCAAGCAATAGTCGCGGATCGCCTCATTTTCCGGGGTGGGATACTCTTCCAGCGCGCGTTCAATCGGGCGCACCCCGCGCAAACGCTTCTTCAAATCTGCTTTCGCGTGCCGGTCGGCCTCGTAGAATGGCTTGATGGCGTCTTTGAGGTAATGGAACTGGCAGAGTTGGTGGGCCACGCCGGGGAAGACGAAGGCCACAGCGCTCCCAATCGTTTCCTGGCCATCAGAGATGATGCCTTTGATCGAGAGCTTGAGCGGTTCCAGAAGATGCTTCACTTCCTGCAGCAGTGCCGTAATATCCCCTTGGGTACTGCTGAGTAACGGACGCGCCAAGAGGATTGCTTCGGACAAGCAGTCACGGACTACCCAGAGCACTTCATGTCCCTGATCCGGCTGCAAGCCATCCAGAGCCAGGATCACCTGCCTTTGTTTCTGCAGTTGGGTTTTGATCCGTTCAGAATCGGTGAGACGCAAGGCCACCAGTTCTTCATAGCGGTGCATCAAATGGGTGACCTCTCGTTCGGAGATCATCAGTCCTCGGGACTGCAAGCGTTGATGCATCTCGGGCACACTGCGATGTTCCCGGTAGCGCCATTGCCCAATAAGAGCAATCACGTCCAGGCCAAATTCGCCGTGGGGGAGCGCCCACCGTCCTTCTTCTTCGGAGCGATAGCGGACATGATACTGCGGACAGGTCGGAACATGACACTGGCTGACTGCTACTCGCAACTGAACAATCCCCTCCAGGGTGACCACTGTGCGCCGACTGTTGTAGGCGATCCACCAGCGCGTGCCGCACTGCGGACAGATTCGCTGAATCGGCCTCAAGCTTGCGTTGAACTGTGCTTCGGGTTTGGGAGTTCGCCGGGCCATTGTCTTCCTCCTTGTTTTCATCAAGGCCAGCGTTACCCTTGGAGCGTACACCTGCTGTCAAGCCGAGTTTTCCGTTCAGCAAAAAACGCTGAATGGCAATCTTTACATGAGGC
>JAFMRP010000436.1 GCA_017354095.1 Ktedonobacteraceae bacterium | reverse complement strand
TAAGCAAACGCACTTTTTTAAAGAGCATCTGTTATTGAACGCGATAGATGTTGGCCCAATCATCGGGTGGCGTGAAGCCCTGCGCGTTATCCGCAAATCCCACAATGCTGGATGAGCGCAGGAACGTCGATGTAACCTGCCCTATAGGCAGCCAGGCCACGTCGTTCACCAGTTGCTGCTCTGCTTGCTGATAGGCCTGGAGCCGTTCGGTACCGTTGGTATCGGCATCGGCCTTTTCCATCTGCTGTTGTATGGCCTGCTGCTTGGCGGCTGTGGGACCGAAATTCTGCCCATAATTCATGTTGTTGTTCAGTATACCCTTGCCAAACTGATGTGACAACCAGTCTTGCGGGTCGGGATACTCCCCTACCCAGGTCAGACCCCACATCTGAATGCCGTTCTGGTTATTCGTCGCGGCAGTCACCTTGTCGAGCAATGTATCATAGTCGACTGGATCAGCGGTGACGGTGACATTCAGGACCCTCTGCCACATCTGGATGAGGGTGTTGACTTCCTGCTCAAATCCAGGCACGTTAGAAGCATAAGTGAGCGTGATCTGAGGTACCTGGGATGCGCTGGTCCACCCCTCGTCCTGGAGCCCCTGCTGAAATAACTGCTTGGCCTTGTCGGCATCACCCTTCAGATTTTGCGTTCCATCCGGGCCAGTAAGCTTATCATTATAGCCCGGCAGCCCCTTGGGCACGATATTGTTCGTGGGCAGGATCGTGTTTTTCCAGACATTCTGGGCAATGGCCGTTTTATCGATAGCCAGGGCAAAGGCCTGCCGCATATGGATGCTATCAAACGGCTTGGTCAGATAGTTCATGGTGTAGTAGTCGACCCAGGCCTGGGGCACCTGCTGGAAATCCTTGCTCTTCTTGTCTGTGACCAGTGTTGAGAGTGGTACGCCGGTCACGTCAATTTTTTTATTCTGATAGTCCCGGTAGGCATCGTCTGAGGAATGATAGAACCGGAAACTGACCTGGCGCAACTGTGGCTTTGCGTTGTAATAGTTGCCATTGGGGCTAAAATCGATCCCCACGCTGTGCGTATATTTTGCGACTTTAAAAGGACCGGCTCCACCACCTTCGTTCAGGTGTTCGGTGAATTTATTGCCATATTTTTTGACCAGGCTCTGTTCCACTACATAGGCACAGGGCATGGTCAGCATAGAGGGAAAATAAGCGGCCTTTTTTCTGGTAACGATGACAACCGTGTTTTTATCAGGAGCTTTCAGGCTATTGCCTATCAGCGTCGGCGTTTGCGCTTTGAGCAGTTTATCAGAATCCTTGATGAGTGTCAGATACAGGCCGGCAACGGTGGATTGGGTGGCCGGCTGCAGCGCCCTGTCCAGGCTATAGATAACATCGTTTGCTGTGAGCGGCGTCCCATCGCTGAATTTCGGATTGCTCTTCAGCTTAAACCTCCAGGTAACCCCGTCAGGATCAAGACTCCACGATTGGGCAAGCTGTGGCCGGAGCGCAAGATGATCATCTAATTGCACCAGTCCGGTAAACAGCATGTTGATGGCGTTGATCGAGTCGCTGTCATGCGCAAGCGCTGGATCAAGCGTGTTGAAGTCCGGGCTGTTGATAATGGGAACAGTATAAACCTGTTTGTCCGCGGGGGCTTTCACCTGTGCCTTGGGCGGCGGATTCCCTCCATCACACGCGGCGAGCAGAAATAGACAGAGTGCCAGTAGAAATAGCTGCGCCAGAGATCGCCTCAGGTACATCATCTGCTGCTCCTTCAGAAGATACATTTTTAGATTGTTTTCTCACTTTAATGCTTATACATTGGCCTATTCTTCGGATACACTCCTCTTCTACCCCCAGACACCATGCAGAACCACCCCTTGTGGGGCCGGTAGCGCTCGCCATCTCTTGTACCCCTGTTCGCATTCCCCGCTCGCGGTTGTACCGGCCCCTCCTTGTGGGTGTCTCAGGCTGCTGCTAGAGCAGCTCAATCGCCTCGTTGCGTCCTCCCGTCAACGCCGCGCGCAGCGCGACCTTCAGGAAGGCATCAATATTGACGTTGGCCAGGTCGCGTGGCCAGGCCAGAAATTCTTCACTGGCCGCCAGCACAATCTGCAGAATATGCTCCTGCGTGCCATCCATCTCGGTCTGCGCAGCCGCGAGCCCGATGGTGCCGAATAGAGGACGTGGATCATGCCTGAGTCCCAGGTAACGCTGTGTGGTGCTCAGAGCTCCGGCAAAATCCCTGCTTTTGAGCTGCGCGCTCAGTGCTTCCAGCTGTGAAGCTCCAATCAGGCCGCCGGCAGCTCTGCTTGTAGCAGCGGAAGGCGCTGCCGGTGCCGCTGGTTGCGCGATCTCTTTGTGCAGGGCGTTGACATATGCCGCGGCGGTAAAGATCAGCGGCAGCACATCCACATCCTGCACCTGGCGTAGCGCCAGGCTAGCTGCAGAGGCAAAGAGCAGGCCGTGTGCCGCCTGGGTAAAGGTCGCTGAATCATTCTCACTGGCACGCAGTGCGATATCGGCTGCCGCCAGCGCGATCACCGAACTGATGCCGCGAGGTGATGCCCCGTTTTTCATCAGAGCATTATAGACACCCTGACAGACACTGGCCGTGTCCGTGTTGCTGAGAATCAACTGGCGCAATGGTAACGCCTGTTCATCTTTGGGGGCCGCCAGGCGCTTGCGAATACCGGTAACGTCGTGCGCCGGGTCCGCGACATAAGCGCGCACGACATGAACCCACTCGGGCTCATCGTTGTTGGGCTGCAGGGGCAGATGAGGAGCGAGCCAGTGAATAATATGGGGAGCACGATCACCCCACTCTACTGCTTCCAGGAGCTGAAAACCGCGCACAGCAAATATAAGTGGATGTCCACCTGCCTGGAAGGTTGTGGTAATGCCGTCGTAGGTGCGTACCTCCATCGTGCGATAGTCCGCTCCTGTGCCATACAGACCCAGGATCAGGCGCTCGACGAGTAGTACGTCGTTCTGCTCCACTGCCGCTTTCATTACATCGCTGACGGTTTTACCACTATCGAGCAGTTCACTGGGGAAAAGCGGCTCGGGGTAGCGCTCCTCTGCCCGAAAGCCAGCATGCACTGCAGGAGCTGCCGCCAGCAGCGCATGCACAAATAATGGCAATGCGCGCTCCGTTGCCACCGCCGAGGATTCAGGGTTCAGCGGATCGGGAATAAAGCGCAAATAACGACACAGCATGGCAGCTGCTGCTAGCGTGGTGATAACATGACCATCCGCGTCACCATGGGCGGCGATCATACCAATACGACCTATAAGCACATCCGCCGCTTCGCCCTCTAACAGGTGTGTGCGCGCGGTCGCGATCATGCGCGATGTATCGCCGCTGACAATAGCATCAACAAGCGTTGAGAGGTCTACCCTCATTTCTGTCGCTGTCATAAAGGACTCCTACGTGATAAGTTCCCAGAAGATATTATTGTTGCTCTCGCAATTCGCGAATAGAATTTTCAATTTCTCGTATATCCGCGTATTCTTCATCAAGCAATTTAAAAGCCCGGCTGATATATAATTCAGCCAGCCTGGCCCCACGTGCGTCAGGATCTATCGCCGAGTTGACGATCTCCTGCCCGCGATATTTAGCCGCCAGCAGGCGCGCGAGACGCTCCATGCGCTGTTTTGTCTCCTGCAGCAGCTTGGTGTCATGCCCGTCCAGGGCGTAGCGAGCTGTTCCTACCAGCTTGCCTAGCTCTGTGAGCTTCTGCCGGTCGGGCATCGTTTGCAAGAAAAGCTCTTCGGCATCAAGATCATCCAGAGGAGAAACCTCCTCGGCTGCCTGTATTTTGGCGGGCGAGATCTGGCTGGCACTTGCCATATAGGTCGAGTAGAGCTGGGCATATTCCTGGCAACTGTAAACAGCGATCTGCATACGCGCCATCTCATCCCTCGAACTGAGCGATCCAACGTCGCAGAGATCATCGTCACGCCGCTCTGCCAGCGCCTGCAACTGCTCCAGGCTAAAACCTTCTTCCAGCATGGGCGGGATCGGAAAAACCCCACCAGTATTCATGGCTTCGTTCAACGCTTCTCCAGGTATCTGGGCCGCCAGCAGCGGAGAAATATACTTCGCCAGAGACATCGGTATTGGCGGCACAACGCAGTACGTAGCATAAACTGCGCCAGGATCGCTGGAACTGCGTGCCAGGAGAATCGCGTGTCCCTTTGGCGTCTGTGAATTACCACGTAGAAAACTTAAACCCATGACGAAGTATTCCTCCAATGTTTATACTACAGCACCTGCCCCGATTACCGTGAAGTGCCTGTATATGTTGATGGTTGCCAGAGAACTGCTCCTATTGTCTCATGAGAGACCCTACGCTGACAATCCCTTTCGCAGTTGTTCTATCTGCCGGGCTAGCTCTCGATTACGCGACTGTTCCTCTTCGCTGAGTTCCTCGTCTTCAGTTGTAATATCGCTTTGATATGCCAGTAGGTAACGTTCCAATTCGCTTTTCCCCGCGAGATGCGCAAATTGCTTCAGCAGATTCTGCGCCTCCACCATCTGTTGGCGCCGCACATCAGTGATGGCTGCCTGGGCGTAAAGCTGTGCATATTGCCGCAAAAACAATCCCTGCTGTTGCGAGGTGCTCAACGTCTGCATGACTTGCTCGACCTGCGTGATCGCCTTGCTCTGCTCGTCCCTGGCCTGTTCCAGCTCACCTCGCTCCAGGAAGATACTGCCACGCGCTGAACGCACGTCGGCAACTCCCAGAGGCCGTCGCTGCTGGCGATAGAGCTGTAGCGCCTGTTCGAAGTCTTCCATAGCCTCGTTAAGCTCTTCCTTCGCCTGGTGCTCCAGCCCTTGCGTGAGCAGGGCATCTGCTCTGCCCGGCTCGTTGCTGGCCTGCTCAAAACGTAGGAGCGCTGCGGAACAGTTTTCCAGAGCCTCGTCGAGCCGCTTCTGTCCGATATGAACCTGCGCTACTCCCAGTACAGCCTCTCCATCGCCGCTATTACTCTCTAATAGCTGGAACTCACGCCCGGCAGCCAGGAATGTATCGAGTGCAGCGTCCAGCTCGCCACGCGCTAGCTGGGTCTGTGCCTGTCCCAACCTTGCCCGCGCCTCCTGGAGTGGTTCCTGATGTACCTGTGCCTGCTGACGTGCCTCGACAAAGCGCCGCTCGGCCTGGGTAAAGTCACCCTGGGCCAGCAGAAGTTGCCCCTGAATATTGGTGATCAACGGCTCAAGGTGCGCGGCGATGCTGCTTCCGGCCCTCGCCTGAGCCGCGTCTG
>JAFMRP010000435.1 GCA_017354095.1 Ktedonobacteraceae bacterium | reverse complement strand
CCCAAAATCGTCGGCGATACGAAAAACGATCCGACTGCGGGCACCATGAAGACGATGCAGTACATCATGCCTGTCATGACCGCCGTCATCGGCTGGAGTTTCCCCGCTGGCCTGGCCCTGTACTGGACGGTTTCGGCATTGTTCCAGGCTGTGCAGCAATACTTCGTCACCGGTTGGGGCTCACTTCTCGCCGTGCCCAATCTCAAAAAAGATATTCCCAAAACAGAGCCTGCCCAGTCAGTCACATCCAATGGTGATGGCAAAGCATATAAGGGAGAGCAGAAGCGCGAAACCGCGCGCCAGACCGAAGTAAGCACGGAGAGCAATGGCGGCGCCATTAGCAGCCGGCTGCGCACATCAACCTATGGGAGCGGCAGTTCATCACAGAATAATCGCCGCCGTCAACGTGGTGGCAGCGCATCCGCTCGGCGCCGGAGCACACAAAGATCTCGCGGCTAAATCGATTGCGAATCTGTACCAATCGCGGCAGGGCGCAATCTCAGGATAGATTTTATACGGAGGCAAGGAAACAGTGGAAAGCATAGAGGCTAGTGGTAAAAGTGTTGATGAAGCGATCCAGCAGGCCCTGGAACACCTGAGAAAACGTCGTGAAGACGTCGATATCGTCATTCTACAGGAGCCCAGCAGGGGCACCTTCGGTATAGGCGGCAAAGAAGCTCGCGTACGTGTTACCGTCCGGTCGAGCGCGGCTGCTATTATTACCCCCGAAATGGCGGATGCCATCCTTGGCTCTGGTGATGTCGATGTCGCCCTTCCTGAAGAAGATGCGACGGTTCAGGTCTACGACGATGACGAAGAAGAATTCGAGGGAGAATATACAGATGAGGATGAGGAGGAAGAAGTAGAAGTACCAGCCGCCATCGAGGAAGCTCTGAGCCAGTCAGGTATTCCGGGTGAAATGGCCGCGACGAACGGCAATGAGGTGCAGGAGGTGGATGCCCCCTCGCGTGAAGATGTGGAGATCACAGTAGATGTCCTGCAGCACATTTTGCGTTACCTTAATATCCACGCCACCGTTCAGGTGCGCGGCGTCGACCCTCTGACACTCAACATTAACGGCATACACCAGAACCTCGGCCTGCTGATTGGACGGCGTGGCGAAACACTGGCCGCGCTACAACTGCTGGTCAATCTGATCGTGCGCCATCGCACAAAACATCGCCTGCGTATTATTGTCGATGCCGAGAACTATCGTCTGCGCCGTGAGGAAAATCTTCGCTCATTGGCTCAGCGCGTCGCACAACAGGTACGCAACTATCGTCGCTCCATTGCCCTTGAGGCCATGCCGCCCAATGAACGCCGCATCGTCCACCTGGCCCTCTCTGATAGCCAGGATATCAGTACCGAAAGCATTGGCGAGGGTGATGAACGCCGTGTGGTTATCTCGTTGAAACGGGCGGGGCGCTAACATTATTTCGCAACACCGTTTTTCTCAGGGGCAGGTGCCACACCTTCCCCAGCCGGGGGATGTGTTTTGTCAATACCTGACTTTCTTACAGTGGGACATGTTGCACGCGATCTACAGCCCGATGGATATTTCTCGCTGGGCGGCACGGTCACGTACGCCGCCCTTACCGCACAGCGCCTGGGCCTCAGTACGGCTATCGTGACCAGTGCCGATACCGAACTACAAGCTGCTCTTCCCAACTATCTGCCCCATATTGCCCTGCACCTGCGAACGTCCGCAAATTCAACGACCTTCGCCAATAGCTACCACGAGGGCTTCCGCACACAATACCTGCACGCTCGCAGCGACGATCTTACCCCGGTGGATATCCCTGTTGCGTGGCAGCGTAGCCCGGTCGTGCTGCTCGGTCCCCTGGCCCAGGAACTTGGCCCTGAATTCGTGACGCTCTTCCCTCGTACCCATGAGAACCTGCTGGCTGCGACCCCACAGGGCTGGCTGCGCCGCTGGGACGCTGACGGGCGTGTCTGGCCTACTCCCTGGAAGGAGGCGGAACAACTCCTGCCCTACCTCGACGTTTTGATTTTAAGCCATGATGACTTGCTTCCCTTCGCCGGTGGTAATCGCTCTGAGGCTGATGCCATCCTGATGCGCTGGAGCCAGCTTGTTCCTCTATTGATAGCAACCGACGGACGTCATGGTGCAACGCTCTTCCGCTACGGCACTACTACACGTTTCCCCGCTTATCCCGTCACTGAGGTTGATCCAACCGGGGCGGGTGATGTTTTTGCCGCTGCCTTCCTGACCCACTTCTGGCAGCACAAAGAGCCCGCAGCCGCAGTCAATTTCGCTAACTGCGTCGCCTCTTTCTCCATTGAACAACCCGGCGTACAGGGCATCCCTACGCCAGCGATGATCGCTCAACGCCTGAGACCTCTTGCCCCTTAAATCTCCTTCCCTCATCCTTGTTTGCCTTTACCTACCTGTACCCCTCTTCCCTCGAATCTTAACCATTTCTCAACCAGATCTGTGCATATGAATACACACATCCCGTCTATAATTAGCCTGTGCCATTTTTGCGCTCGTATCAATTCTATACTTCTTAATTTCTTAGGAGGTTGTTATTATGCCGGGAAGCATCCATTCTCTGCGCGTGCAGAATCTGGTGACTACATCCCTTGCTCTGCTCGCACTGCTGGCAGGTATGGCCTTCATAGGCGCCTCTCAGAGCGTGCAGGCTGCGAGCCACGGCGTCAGTCCCAATCGTGTCAGCGTTCATCCGCAATATATCCGCGCTGGCAATGTTCCAAATGCCGCACCGACCTTCAGCTGCCAGTTGCCAGCTGCTGCGGTGAAATGTTACGGCCCACAACAGATTCGCAACGCCTATAACATTCAGCCGGTGCTGGATTCTGGCATCACCGGCAAGGGCCGCTCCATCGTGATCGTTGATGCCTTCCAGAGCCCCACCATCCGGCAGGACCTGCATACCTTCGATACACTGTTCGGCATCAATGACCCCACCCTCAATATTATCGCCCCCGATGGATTGACTCCTTTCGATCCCAATGATGCCAACCAGGTTGGCTGGTCCGGCGAGATCACGCTCGACGTCGAATGGGCACACGCTGTCGCCCCCGATGCGACGATTAACCTGGTACTGGCGAAATCGAACCAGGATGACGATATTTTGAGCGCGACGAAATATGCCATTGATCATAACCTGGGCGATGTCATTTCGCAGAGTTTCGGCGAGGGCGAAACCTGCATGGATCCTAAACTTCTGAAAAAACAACATCAAATCTTCTTTGAAGCGACTCTCAAAGGTATTACTCTCCTGGCTTCCGCTGGTGATGATGGCGCGGCCCAGCCCACCTGCGACGGCAATTCCTTCTTCCTGAGCGCGTCTTCTCCCGCTACTGATCCCTTTGTGACCTCGGTTGGCGGAACACAACTGCACGCCGATCTGAGCACAGGCGCCTACCAGAGCGAGAATGTCTGGAATGAGCCCAATTTCGAGGCCGCGACAGGCGGTGGCTTTAGCACGATCTACCGCAAACCGTTCTACCAGCTTGGTACCTCTGGTATCCAGAAGTTCCGCGGCAATCCCGATGTGGCATACGACGCTGCTATCAATGGCGGAGTCCTGACCGTTTTTACAACGGGCGGCCAGCAGAGCGTGTTTATCTTCGGGGGCACGAGCGCCGGCTCCCCGCAGTGGGCCGGTATTGTCGCTCTGGGCGATCAGAAGGCTCACCATCGCCTGGGCTTTCTCAATCCCGCCTTTTATGCGCTCGGGCATAGCAACCAGTATCACACGGTCTTCAACGATGTTACCGTTGGCGACAATAGCTTCACCTCTACCGATGCAAACGACAACCCGGTGACCGTCCAGGGCTATAGCGCCTCTCAGGGCTGGGATCCGTCAACTGGCTGGGGTACGCCAAAGGTCAATAACCTTTTGTCCGTACTCGCCGGCAAGTCCTTTTTCTCCATCAGTGACGCGAGCAAACTGATGTAACATCTGGCATCGCACCTGAGGCTCAGTTATATAACTGAGCCTCGCTGCTTTTCTAGTACCTATTTACTAGCTGAATAGCAATTGTGTATACTCAATAGATAAAAATCCCTCGCCGACAATAGGTCTTTTCTTGAGAAACATCGGAATTTTCCGCTATAAATTATGAACTAATTCATCGACAAATGCCCATATCGCTATTATAATGCCTTACAAGAGAACATGTTCGCGTTAATCAAGAAGTATTATTTGTCCATAGTCATTCTCAGATCACCTATAGGAGATTGAGCTTTGTCACAGCTACCACCACAAACATGCAAACAATGCCAGGCTCCGCTCGCTCCAGGACAACGCTTCTGCCAGAATTGCGGCACTCTGGCAGAACCATCTGGACCGGCGCAAACAGTCGCTTCATCACAATCACAACCCGGACCAACGGTGACGGCACCACCACCCGGGCCCGGACCAACCATGGCAGCACCACCACCAACCATGGCGGCACCATCCCATACCGACTATTCCGGCGGCGATCCGCTCTCGTTTGGAGGAGATTCGACTCCCCCACAATATTCAACCGGCAGCGATCCCTATTCGACACCGCCACCCGCGCCGCCTACCGATCCCTACTCAATACCTAGCTATCCGGCCTCCACGCCCAATACATCCTATGGGGGCCCGTCCTATCCCACACCCCCACAGCCGAAAAAATCTACCAACGTGGGCTTGATGGTTGGCATCGGGATCCTTGTCGTGCTTCTGCTCTGCGGCGGCATCTCCTGGTTCGGTATTCAGGGGATTAGCAACCTCGTCAAGGGAACCAGCTATACGGATACCCGCACACTTTCCAATCTGACCGTTACCTATGCCGACGATCAGATCACCTTTACATCAGTCCAGCAACAACCAAAATTTGACGACGATTATGATTCCAAGCCAAACCATATTCGCATCAACTTCAGTGAGAAGCAGGTCGGCACCGACGATTCACTCTTCTCTTATAGCTCAGCCTTCCACCTGATTCTACCGGATAAAACAGTCGCTTCCGTTGGAGATACCTCGGAAATTAGCGCTCCCGATCAGGGCGTTAATCGCACAAACTGGATTGACTTCGGTACCAATGATAAGGTCGATCTCTCTAATCTGATCCTCCGCGTCGGCGAAAGCGATGAGGCCAAGATGGAGATCCCCCTTAAGAGTGGCGCCGATGTCAGCCAGTTCCAGCCCAAAACGATTAATCCCAATCAAGCATTCAAGTATGTAACCATGGACTGGACGCTCGTGAGTGCTACACGGAGCCTCTCCTAC
>JAFMRP010001615.1 GCA_017354095.1 Ktedonobacteraceae bacterium | reverse complement strand
CTCCTGTGCTGTGTTTGTCCATGCTGGGTCAGTTCTTCACGCACGATGGTGACATCTGGAGGCGCATCGATGCCTAGCTTGACACGCTCCCCCTCCACCGCGAAGATGGAAACGGTAATGGCTCCAGAGAGCACCAGACGTTCTCCTGCTTTTCTTCGCAAAATGAGCATACTTCTTCTCCTTCTTCTTCTGTTTGAATAAAACGCGTGGTACAACACGCTGAGAACCAGGATCAGATGGTTTGATCCAGGTCCTTGGGAATTGCTCCCACACCTTGTTTCTCCTTGGAAAGCGTGGGGCGTGCGCGCTTCTTCAGGACGGCGCCTTCGCCCGAGACAGAAGCGTTGCGGGCACGGCGGTCACATGGGCCTAATGAGATGCCCAGCCTTGCGAGGAGGAAAACTCCTTTGGGCAGAGCAGCAGAGCCAGTATGCGCGCTTGCTGCTCATGAGCAGCAAGCAATGCCGCCGAGACATGAATGGATTGCCCACACTCTGCGTAGGTGCGTGCGGCAAAGAGGGAAACGGCATATCACGTTTTCATGGTCTTCGTCCTTTCTGCATGGGGATCATCAACAAGACAGCACATGACGACCAAGATCTCACCATGGGTGGCAGCTGGCGTCATGTGGCACAAAAAGAAAGAGAAGTGAGTGGGGAATGTCTACTCACTTCTCTTTTTATGCGACGTTATTGTTCGTCTACATGATGGTCATCTTTCTGTATTTCTTCTTTTTCCTCCTCCATACGTTCGAGCTGGGCACCTATGATATCGATGGTCTGCGCTTCCAGTGGCGTCATCTCATCCTCAATCTGCTGTATGTCTGCCTTGAGCGAGAAGAGCACTTGGTGCACTTCATCCATCTCTTGCTGTATCTGGCTCCAGGGGAAGGCGTAGCAACGCGCATAGGCCTGCACTAGTCCAGGGATCTGACGCCGGCAGAGCACGATCATGACCAGGATCACCATGAACCACACGAGACTGAGGTGGCTCATGAGCATAATGAGGACCACGATGGCGACGATCGTGAGGAGACCCACTCCCAGCATCCGGGAAAGCGCTCTCTTGCGGGTCCTTCCCAGGACATCGAGGTGATGCTGGTTCTCCATCCAGACACGTTGGAGTGCCTGTGCTTGCTGCCTAAGCGCCTGAAGCCGTGTTTGCTCCTCAAAAGTGAGCCTGCCTCTATGGAGATCCGTCCCACAGCCAGGACAAACCGTGTGGTTGGCTTTGGTCCATCGCCCACAGTGAGAGCACTGGACCTGCAGCAGCTCTTGACAGAAGCCGCAAAACCGATCACCTACTCTTATTATTCGATGGCATTTGGGACAAGGGTAGGTGAAATATTGAGGTTGGGATGATGGAGTCGTCGAATGATTCCGTCGTTTCATAGCTGAAATCCCTTTCATCGCCTTGGTAGGCATCTTGGCGCGAGCACGACGATGCAGGGGCACAGAATCATCCGTATGCGGTTGTGGTAAAACCTCCTTTCATCGCGCAACTCGCGCTGGTGCTTCTCATCAGGACCAGAATGTTGACGAGGGGTCCCTCTTCCTCGTGCGTCACCGTGCCGTGTACCCTATGTACCTCCGCCAACAGTGACTCCAGCTTCGCTGGTTCTGAAAGCTGGTGAGAACAGGCGTGGTGTCTCCTTGTTATGAACACCTGGTACACCCATTCC
>JAFMRP010000434.1 GCA_017354095.1 Ktedonobacteraceae bacterium | reverse complement strand
CAACTCCCACGCCTTGGCCTGCTTCAGAATCGTTGACGGCAGATAGCGCGATGGCGCTGTCGATTCCATAAACTGGTGAAATACCTGCTCAAAACGCTCTGAATCATGCAGCCTGAAAATCAGGGGTAGCGAGAACATTTTCATAACATCCACGACACCCGCGATCTGGAATTTGAAATGCCACCACAAAAATACCGACTCTTCGTGCGTACCTTTATAGTGGTCGTGCTCCACATACGGCGGTATGCAGATGACCATGCCAGGAGCAACGGTGTAGTGCTGGTCTCCTACTCTGAGCTGAGCATATCCTTTTTTGTGATAAGAGAGGATATAATACGGCAGGGTACGGTTGAACGTCTGCATCTCTCTGCGCTGGTGAACGTTAAACTCGACAACCTGTAATTCCGCGTGTTTTAACAGCAGTTCCAACTGGTTTTCCACTGGTACCATTCTCACAACTTAAAAGCGCACACCTAACTTAATGCTCTTTTCCGGGCGCTGATCAACAAATTGCTCGTATCCCTCCGCTGAATCCTCGAATTTGACCACTGGATCGATAATGGCCTCGCAATCAATGCGCCCCTGCACCAGTATCTCCCAGCAGGCACCTTCGATGCGGCGCCAGCTCCAGCGCGGATAATCTGGGTTGGGCTCGCTGCATGCGCGAGAGAAGACAATTTTCGCGTTGTTGAAGTGCGCTTCTTTCCCCAGGTCAAGCCCGCCTTTAAATGGTCGCGCCCACCCCGTAAAGGCAATGGTTCCGCCGTATGCCAGGCCGCGCAGCGACTGTTGCAGCGCGAACTCATTTGCGCTCGTCTCAATAATGACATCCACGCCCAGTTTGTCGGTCGCTTTCTTTAGCTCAAGTCCCACATCCTGGCTGGCGGGATCAAAGGCTGCATCGGCCCCGGCTTGCAGCGCTACCCGGCGCCGTTTCTCAATAGGATCGATTACCGCGACATAGCTTGCCCCTGCCAGCTTCGCCAGCTGTGCCGCGAGCTGCCCAATAGCGCCAAGCCCAAAGATGGCAACGCGATCTCCAATACGGACGTGCCCGTCGCGAATCGCTCCCAGGGCGAATTGAGCAGGATCATAACAGACCGCGTTTTGCCAGCTCATAGACGTGGGCATCTTCTTCAAATTGTGGTTATCCACTGCCCGGATGATATGGCTTTCACGGATGCCGCCGTAAAAACAGACGCGCTCGCCAGCTACATAGCCTGTCACAGCGGAACCAACCTCTGTAATGATGCCAACACACTGGTTGCCGAGATTCCACCTGCCGAAGCCACCATCATTCGCCTTGTCTTGCGCATCCCGTGGCAAGAACATGTGCCAGTCTTCATCATAGTACTCGGCGGTATGTGGGCTTTCTCCACGAAATGCAGCCAGCTCAGAGCCATGCTTGGGCGCGGCATATTCTACCCTCACTTTTACTTCGTTGGGCTGCACCTCCCTCTCTTCATACTCTACAAGAGCCGCTTTCCTGGGGGCGGCGGCAATCAGTTGTCTTGGCATTGTCTTTCCTTACCTCGTTGTTGGTGTGATAATCCATACCCCACATTGAAACAGATACTATCTGAGCAGTACGGTGAGTGGTAACAGTGATACATCTCCTCTCCTCTTCCTCTGCTGCACCGCTATACCCGTCTCCACCAGCGGACGATACGCTCGCTGTGTGCCGATATATGGCAATGGGAATAGACTGAAGCATCTATGACTTCAATTATAAGCAATACTTTAGGTATTTCCCTTGACAAATATTCACTGATATTTATCCAAAATACAGGTTTATTGCAGCGCATAGGAGGAACTCTAGAAAGAAATGATATGGATCACCTTGAAACAATAAGCGATTCACCGCCCGCTTGTCAAACCATCCATCTGCTCGTCCTGTTGGCGTTAAACACCTATGGGGCCGCCCCTCGCGGGTGGCCGGTGTTGAGCAGAAGAATAGAGATGTGGTATGATACCACAGACATCAACTATAGAATCGTTTGTGAGTAGAGTTCGTGCAGGGGTATCGTGAAAATGGCTCTTCGTAAAATCATCACCACTGAAAATCCAATCCTACGTCAGAAAGCCAAAAAGGTACATCGCTTCGACCCATCACTACAAAAACTGGTGAATGATATGTTCGAAACAATGTACGCCAGCAATGGCGTTGGCCTGGCCGCTCCGCAGATCGCGCAATCCATCCGCGTATTTGTCGCCGACTTTGAAGACCAGAAAGTAGCTATGTTCAATCCCGAAATCATCAAGGCTGAGGGCGAGGAGCTAGGTACGGAGGGCTGCTTGAGCATCCCTGGTTACGCCGGAGATAACATCCGACGCGCCGCTCGCGTCGTGGTAAAAGGCCAGGATGCTCGCGGTAAGCCGATACGCGTCACCGCCGAAGGCTGGTTCGCGCGCGTATTGCAACACGAGATCGACCACCTGGACGGCATCCTGTTCCTGGACCGCCTTGATCGACCAGAAGACCTGCGCGAAGTGCGCGAGGAAGACCTTGTGGAGGAAGCAGCAGTCATCGAGTAATGGCATAAGCCATTCGCAAGCAGAAAAAAGCGCCTCCCCAGACGGAGAGGCGCTTTTTTCTGCTTGCACACTACAATTTTTGCTGCTTTCGGACGACTGTCAATTTCTGGTTACCGAGAGTTCGTTCGCACTGTGGGCAAAGATACAGCCCCTCTTCGCGATAGTGAAGTTCGGCTACCGGGAAGTGCAGATAACAGATACCACAGCGCGTGGCGTCGGATTGACTCGCCACCTGACGATCATGCTCGAACAATTCATGCAGCGATTCTATCATCTGCTCGAATTCGAACTGACCATTATGGCTTTTCTCCGCTCCCCCTCCCAGTAACGGCAGTGCGCCAGTCATGTTACTGGCTCGAACTTCTTTACGACTTACGTACGAACTACTGTTTCCTGACGCTCCACTGCCTGAACCCGCTGTATAATCATTGCTCAAAGCAATCGTCTCCTGGTGCTATGCTTAACACTTCCTTAATTATAGTTCCTTGCCAGGTGTAAATCAAGCTGCTACGTAGCCCGGCTCCTCAGCTTGATTCGTTGTCAAATGTCATAAAACACTTGCATTTTTACATCTGCTTCCGCATAATAGCATATGCACAACGATAGCAAGAGCGTCAGAGATGCGCGTGCTGGTGTATGTTTCTTTTCTACATGGCTTTCTACTGACTCTGAAGAGAAGGAGCAGGAAACATGTCCGAGATCTTCACATTCCAGTTAACCATGACGCCATCGGATGAAACCCCTCTGCCATCCATCGCACAGCGCCTCTACCTGCGCTATCCTGAAGGATCTGTGGAACTGCTCAATAATGATTGCCTGCGTCTTACGATCAAACAGGAAGCTTGGACCCCGGCCGATATGGACTTCTTTAATATGCTCCACCACCAGGGATACGTCGGTTGCTGGAAACTCACCGGCTCCAAGTAACTCATTCTCAAGGGAAACGTTTGCCGATGCCTTACGTCATTAGTGTTAGGGATGCAGTGCATCTAGGAGGAAGCGATGAGCACGCGAGGTTTTGTTCCCAGCACTCTTCTTGGCAGCATTCTGGCCGTTCTCTTATTATGTACCGCGCTGGTCGCCTGCAGCATCGCTACCAGCGAAAATCCACCTGCAGGCACGCTGCCCGCTACCAGTACACTACAATCATTACCCACCACACAATCTACAGTCGTCCAGTTAGCTCCAACACCCACCCTGCCACCCAATACCCGGCATTGCGGCAGCATCACGATCTCGCTAAAAGGACCCGCCGGGAGCAGTAAGAGCAACGATCAGGCGGTCGGCAACTGTTTCTGGCAGGACTACCAGCAGTGCAGATCCGCCACGATGAGCTTTCGTACCACGAGCACGGATACCATCACTGCCCATACCTTCGTCCTGACAAAAAAGGGGAGCATCTGCCAGATTACAGACACTGTGCAGCATATTACCACGCCCAACCACATCACGAGCAGCACGACCTATGCCTGCGCAGGACTCAACAAGGACGACACCCGGCTCATCTTTAACGGCTGTGGCCGCAATGGCAATATCGCCGTTCCGCTAAACCAGGTATATACTCCCCTGGAGTGATAGTGCTCCTACTTACCCAAAACTTGTCGCATATATGCGTACAGGTCAGGAGCGATCTCCTCGCGCTGTAGAGCCAGCGCGATCGAGGAAGTAAGCAGGCCGAGCGGCGTCCCGGTATCATAGCGAATACCGGCAAATCGCAAGCCATAACAGCGCCCGGCGCGGGCCTGCGTGGCCAGGGCGTCCGTTATCTCGATCTCTCCACGCCTGCTGGGCGGCGTCTTCTCAAGAATCTCAAAAATATCAGGCGTCATAATATAGAAGCCATCGACGGCTAAATTAGATGGGGCCGCCTGCGGCGATGGCTTCTCTACCAGCCCCTTTACCTTCACCGTATCGCCTCCCACCGCTTCAGCATCAACGATGCCATAGGCCGATATCTGCTCCGGCTCACAGGCGAACAATGCCAGCACCGAACTGCCATATTGCTCATGTAATTCCATCATACGAGGCCAGATAGGCGTCGAGGCATCGACCAGGTTATCACCCAGGTTGACCGCGAATGGCTCATTGCCCACCGCCTCTTTTGCGCATAGAATGGCATGACCCAGACCTCGCGGCTCTACCTGGCGCACCGTTACATAGGTTGCCATCTCGTGAATACGACGCAGCTGCTCCAGCTCCTTCAGTTTGCCTTTGCGCTCCAGCGCCTGCTCCATCTCAGGAAAAGCGTCGAAGTGATCTTCAATGCTCCTCTTGCTGCGGCTCGTCACAAAGATAATCTCTTCGATGCCCGCATCAATGGCCGCCTCCACAATATATTGCAGCGTCGGCTTATCAACAAGGGGAAGCATCTCCTTGGGTATAACTTTTGTCGCTGGCAAGACACGCGTGCCCAGGCCCGCTACTGGCAGCACCATTTTACGAATGCGCATTGAACCTCCTGTTTGCCATTCAAGGGAGACACGTCGCGATAAAGCGCGCTCCCTTGTTTTATCGTCTCTCCATTGTAATAGAAGATACCTCGTAAGGTCAATGAAAGCATACTGAGAAACTATACCTCACTCGCGCGCCACCCAACATGTAGGGCCACCCCTTGCGGGTGGCCGGCTCGCTACACAGCTTTCATGGCTATGCTCTGATCCATCAACTGTTGGAGCTTTTCCAGCGTACCTGTTTCGGGGAGCGGGGTATAGACCAT
>JAFMRP010000433.1 GCA_017354095.1 Ktedonobacteraceae bacterium | reverse complement strand
GGGAGGTACGGTTGTACAACCCGGCGCACTGTCGGCCTGGCTCTATCGCATCGCGGCGAATACAACAACGGATACACTCCGGCGCAGGCGCTTGATATCGTGGCTACCACTCTCGCTATTTAATGAAGACCGAGGCATCGGAGCCGGGGTAATCTCCGACTCTGGAGGAGCCTCCGGGGAAAACTTCAATAATAGCGACGAGCAGAGCGGCGAGGCTCGCGCTGGCTCGGTCAGTTCGTTGTATGAACGCCACGGTTACGATGGCGGCCGCTTTGAAAGTCGGGTCGCTGACAGAGAAATTGTAGAACGGGTGCTGCAACAGTTACCACCGAAGTATGCAATCTGCTTATGGCTCTACGAGAACGATGGATTGTCTTGCGCGGAAATCGCGGATGTGCTGAAAATCAGTTCTTCCGCGGTCAAAATGCGTTTAATGCGCGCTCGTGAACGCTTCATTGGATTGTATAAAAAAGAGGTCGGTGAAGAGTGAACTGTAGTCAGGCGCGAGCAATGCTCGCCGAATATCGCGAATTAAAAAATGCTGGCGCGGCTGAACACGCCGCTGGTGTTATGCCGCGCGTGCTAGAGGCTCATCTTGCTGATTGTGCCGCGTGCCAGCAGATCCTGGCACAGCAACAATTCATTGGAGAGCAACTTCGCTCGCTGCCATCCTTAGAGCCTTCTGCAACTGCTCACAGCAAGTTAATGCAGGCTCTGGCGGAAGAACATGTGCGCTACCTGCAAAGCACCTCACCTGCAGATTCACCACCTCCTACCCCCATGTTTCTCATGCCCTACCTGCGAGAGCAGATCCGTACGACAACGCCACGTACCGGTCCTCTTACTGCGCTGGCAACCGCCGATACTGGTCCGTTACCAGTCGTACAACCAGTTCGCCGGCGCCCGCGCCGCAGTAGCCATCACCTGGCAATTATCGGCCTGGCTGCCGCCTTTCTGATTGTGCTGATGACCGGGGGTCTGACCTCGCTACTGCTGATGGCCAATCAGGGCATCCCTCCGGCTACTATCACGAGTATCTATAATCCGACGCAGATTTCGCTGGCAAACTATACAGCAACCACTTCCTATCCTCACGTCGCCAGCGCGGTGGCCAATCGTGATGCCATTTACTACGCCGCCAGAGGCGATGGCTCTACCGGCTGGATGGTGGAACGCTTTGATGTGAATAACAAAACCGTCACGCCATTGCTGAAGACGGAGAGCAGCACGCCACTGCTGGTCCTGAGTTGCAACCAGGATTGGCTGGTCTGGCTGGAACTGGGGGCTCTGAAACCATCTACAACTCAGCATACCGGCCAGCAGGCACAGATGCACAAGCGCGGCTGGGAACTCCGCGCGCTCTACCTCGGCCCGACGCAGTCTGGCAATCAGGCAGCACCGGTCACACTCTCAAAGGGCACATTTAATGAGAGCACAACGCCCGCCTGGATACATACGCCTATCCAGGGCACCTGGTTCATCCAGAATAGCCTGCTGGTAGCTCGCGTTGATGACAAGGGCAACTCGCAGTTGTTGCAATACCGGCTCAACCCGCAGAAAATAGCTGCTCCCACCCAGATTGCCAGTGCCTCTAACGGGCACATTCTGACCTCACCAACAGCTAACGGCACGGGCTCAAACATCTACTGGGCAGAAGAATGGCAGAGCAATGATGAGGCACTACACAGCAACATCTGGACGCAGGAAAACGCCACCGTCGCACCGACACACGCAGGCCAATGGGCGCCTCGCTCGGTTTCACACGTGTCCTTGCTGCGCGACAATGGCATGTCCTTCCATCCCCAGGTGGCCAACGATACGCTCTTCTTCCTGAGCACAAGCCCCGGTGATGCCCCGGATGGTCCCCAGGCAACGGCACAGGCCAGTGCTACAGCCACCCAGGCCGCTGTGACACAACCAACGAGCAGCGCCACTTCAACGGTGCCGCAGCGCGTTGAGCAGACATTCAATGCCAGCCAGGTGGACGAGATGGTTCAGGGTACGCTGATGTCCTACTCTCCGCTCGGTGCGCAACCGATGGCGCAGGCCAATACCGGTCAGGAGTTCGCGCCACAGGGCGGCTCGCGCTTCCTGCTCTGGGAAAACAGCACGGGAGGCTTTGAGATGTACGACGTGGTGGCCAGGATCTCCGTGTCGGTGAGCAACGCGATCCCGAAAGATGCGGCCTTCCTGACCGTCAATGGTGACTCGGTGGTCTGGATGAGTAAAGAGCCAACCGATAAAAACACGGGCACACCCTCCGCCGTCACATTCAGCACGTTCAACTGGCCAACCGCGCCTACCACCCAGCCGTAGAAACGAACGGCGCAACCGCCCCCCCGCAAGGGAGGGACCTACATTTTGCCGTCCAGCCACTAGAGATGTAAGGGGACCCCTCGCGGGTCCCCTATCCAATTCACCTAAGCTAACAGCCAAGATGTTTGGCTATGACCATGCGCTGCACTTCGCTGGTGCCCTCGCCGATCTCGTTGACCTTGACGCTGCGCCAGTAGCGCGAGACAGGATACTCGTCCATAAAGCCGTAACCTCCGTGAATCTGCACGGCCTGGTCCGCTGCACGCTTGGCTGTCTCGGAAGCAAACAGTTTGGCCATCGAGGCTTCGCGGCTATAGGGTCGGCCCTGCATATGTAGCCACGCCGCCTTATAGTACATCAGGCGCGCCAGCTCGATCTCCATGTCCATATCGGCCAGCTTGAATTGAATGGCCTGGAAACTACTGATCGGCTTGCCAAACTGCTTGCGCTCCTTCGCGTAACTCAACGCCTCGTCCAGGCAGGCACGCGCCAGACCAACAGAGAGCGCGGCAATGGCCACGCGACCAGCATCAAGGATCTGCATAAATTGCCTGAAGCCGTCGCCGCGCTTGCCCAGGATATTCTCTTCAGGCACGATACAATCCTCGAAGGCCAGCGGACGCGTGTCAGAGGCCTTCCAGCCCATCTTCTTGTAAGAGTTGCCAATACTATAGCCAGGCGTGCTTTTCGGCACAATGATATTGGTAATCTCTTTGCGCCCATCAGGCTGCGTACCGGTGACGGCGGTAATGGTGACGCCAGCGGTGATATCGGTGCCTGCGTTGGTGATAAAGGCCTTGCTGCCGTTGATATGCCATTGCCCATCACGCAACTCGGCCCTGGTTTTCGTCCCTCCCGAATCGGAACCCGCCTCCGGCTCCGTCAGGCCAAAGGCCCATAGCTGCTCACCTGAAGCCAGCGGTGACAGGTATCGTTCTTTCTGCTGCTGACTGCCAAAGAGGTAGAAAGGCATCGCACCAAGCGAGGTATGTGCCTCCATCGTAATGCCTACCGAGACATCGCCGCGCGAAATCTCTTCAATCGCGATACAATAAGCAAGAAAATCCGCGCCAGCTCCACCATACTCCTCGGGAAAAGGCAGGCCCAGCAGACCCAGTTCGCCCATCTTGCGCACCAGGTCATAAGGGAACTTGCCGGTTGCGTCCATCTCTTCGGCACGCGGCTTTATCTCTTTTTCCGCGAAATCTCTACAGGTATCACGAATGGCCAGTTGCTCGTCATTGAGTCCGAAATCCATACTGTGGGTTTCCCTTTCTTGAGTCAAACCAGGGTCAGTTGGAACGAGAAAATAGTATCTCCATCCCGCATCATTATAAGGCATCAGAGCAAGAATCTATACAGCGCTCAGCTTTTTTGTACCGCTATTGACTTGCTGTGCTTACCATATGCTATAATTCCAATATTCTCATAGATGAGTTTGCGTGCATGTTGTACAAGTTTTATTGATTCACAATGGCCTGAAGCGGCCGGAGAGGCGATGTTGGTATGGATGAGCAACCTACAATGCATAGTTCCCCATTCGATGCGATCCGCAGAGTTCATCAGGGCGATAGTGAATATTGGAGTGCTAGAGATTTATCCAGAATACTCGACTACGACGATTATCGCAACTTTCTCAAAGTCATTGTCAAAGCGAAAACAGCTTGCCAACAAAGTCAGCAAGCCATTGCTGACCATTTCGTTGATGTCAACGAAATGGTCAGTATCGGGTCAAAAGCTAAACGAAAAATCTCAGACGTTCACATTTCCCGATATGGTTGTTACTTAATCGTTCAGAATGCTGATCCGGAGAAACCTATTGTTGCGCTTGGTCAGACCTACTTTGCAGTCCAAAATCACCGCCAGGAATTGGCAGATGAGCTGGCGCTTGCGGAATTGTCTGAGAATCAGAAACGACTTATTTATCGTCAAGAAATGGCTGTGCTCAACCAGCGCCTCGCTAATGCTGCTCGAAACGCGGGCGTCATTCAGCCAGACCATTTCGCTATATTTACCGATCACGGCTACAGGGCCTGTATGGTGGCCTCACAGAGGATGCCATTCACGCTCGTAACAGAGCATGAACAGAAATAAGCCGGAGCGCTCACGCGAGCGCCCCGTCGGGGTCAGGCGCTGACCTGTTTTTCCAGCTCCTCAAGGCTGTGCGTGAGCAGTTGCAGGACGCGCTGAAGCATGGGCACGTCGAAAGTGAACTCGGCGCCCGCTGCTGCGAATAGTTCGGGCGAGGGCTTCGTGGCTCCCAGGGAGAGCGCGTGGCGATATTGCCGCAGGGCATCTTGTGGATCGCGCAGGTAGTTGTCCCAGACCTGCAAAGCACCAAGCTCGGCAAAGGCATATTCGATAAAGTAGAAAGGGATCTCAAAAAAATGTAATATTCGCTGCCAGCCAGTTTTCATCACCGCATCCAGGCCGCTCCAATCGACGTCCGGTTGATAACGCTGGCAAAGCTCGGCCCACTTCTGGTCGCATGCGTTCGGATCAATAGACTGCTCAGGATGCTCGTATACCCAGTGCTGAAAAGCGTCTCCCTGCACGATCCATGGCAATAGTTGTATCATCGACTCCAGGTGCTGGATACGCAGCCGCGCGGCCTCGGCCTCCGTACACAACCCTGCCTGATGAAGATGCATGGAGCCGATAAACTCCATGCTTGTCGAAGCGACCTCCGCGAACTCGATCGGGATCGCCTCCTCTTTACGCTGGTGAAGATAAGGCAGATGGGCAACCTCAAAAACGTGGAACGCGTGCCCCGCTTCATGACAGATCAGCGGCACGATATCACGCACGGAGTTCACACGGCCAAAGATGAAAGGCCGTTTCCTGACCTCCAGGGGAAGGTTATAACCACCATGCGCTTTAAAAGGACGCTCTTCCAGGTCCAGGAGCTGCTCCCGGATCATCGTTTCAAAGTAGCTCCCC
>JAFMRP010000044.1 GCA_017354095.1 Ktedonobacteraceae bacterium | reverse complement strand
GGCTTCGCCCCCACGCCCCCAGACCAGGCCTCTGATAGCTCTGCCAAAGTGGACGCCAATGCGCTGACGCTCCTCCTGCTTTGCGCCTTTCGCGTAATGGCTACAATACTCATCCCAGGATACCATAGATTGGGCTCACGGCAAGAGCAATACGGGCAGGTTTCCCCCTCGATGTTGCCTGCGCTGCTTTGATCATACTTTATGCGATCAAGCAGCAAGGGAGGAGAAAGTAATATTCACCTTGACATGTAGATAAAAATATTTATACTTATTTTTAGAGTATGTGATGTTGTGAACTGCGTTTTATCCTCTGTTTGCATGAAGCGAGAATCACGGGCAGCTATCACATGCTTATGTGGCATGGAGGCCTCTGCCAGGCCCTCACACATCTGCAGCTCTGTGGCTCCCTTAATGTTTGTAGTGTTTATTATTTTAGTCTCCTCATAAGCTCATCAGGTTGTATGCACGGAAGGTTCGCATACACTCTCGATGCGGGGAAAGGAAAAAGGTGTGAAAAGGCTCTTAACCCTCCTTGTTCTCGCGGCGCTGGTGTGCATGGTAGCACTGAGCGCCCCCTCGATCACTCAGGCTCAATCTCCCCATTCTCACAACGTATGCGGCGACGCGCAAGCGGGCTCCGCGCGCTGCCTAGCCATCCAGATGGATAAGCAGGTAACCAGCAGCCTCAGCCCCTTCGCGGCCAGTCCGGGGGGGCTAAACCCGGCGGACTTGCAAAACGCTTATAAGCTGTCCAGCAGCGGGGGCAGCGGGCAGACCATCGCCATTGTCGATGCCTTTGATGACCCCAACGCGGAGTCAGACCTGGCGGTCTATCGGGCGCAGTTCGGGCTATCACCCTGCACAACGGCTAACGGCTGCTTCCGCAAAGTGAACCAGAACGGTGGGACCAGCTATCCGACGCCTGATGCAGGCTGGGCCGAAGAGATCTCGCTCGACCTGGATATGGCCAGCGCTATTTGTCCTAATTGCAAAATTCTGCTGGTCGAGGCAAGTTCGGCCTCCTTCACCAACCTGGGGACCGCCGTCAACAGGGCCGTGACGATGGGGGCAACCGTCGTGAGTAATAGCTATGGTGGCAGTGAATCCAGCGGAGAGACGAGTTTCGCCTCCTTCTACAATCATCCAGGCGTGATTATCACCGCCAGTTCTGGTGATAGCGGCTATGGCGTCTCGGTACCGGCGGCCTATAACACTGTTGTGGCGGTCGGGGGTACCTCGTTGACAAAGGCCAGCAACTCACGTGGCTGGAGCGAAACCGTGTGGAGTGGCGCCGGCAGTGGTTGCAGCCGTTACATCACCAAGCCGAGCTGGCAACAAGACAGCGGCTGTTCACGCAGAACGGTGGCCGATGTCGCGGCCGTTGCCGATCCCAACACGGGCGTCTCGGTCTATGACACCTATGGTGGAGTTGGCGGCTGGCTCGTCTTCGGCGGCACCAGCGTTTCAGCGCCCATTATCGCCAGCATTTATGCACTGGCCGGCAACGCCAGCAGCATCAACGCGGCCTCGTCGCTCTACAGCGCCCCATCGGGCAGCCTGTTCGACGTGACCAGCGGCAGCAATGGCCACTGTGGGAACAAGGCCTACCTTTGCACAGGCACGAGCGGCTATGATGGTCCGACAGGGCTTGGCACGCCTAACGGCACCACCGCATTCTAAAACCACAAGGATGTAGGAGGGCTGACGCCCTCCTGCACCTCCCACTGCTATCCCCCTCACATAAGTGCTGACAGAGTAACAGGTCTCGTATTCTCACACTGTGCATATTTTCATTGGCTGCTTGTTCTCTTGACAAATCGTGCGTTATTCTAGTATTCTCTGTTTACAGTGTATGAAGCAATCATGCCTGACTACAAGAGATTTAGAGGAAAGGAAGAGAGAGGCGCGCTTACAGGTTGCGCACCTGGCAGAAGAAAGCCCCGTAATACCATAACCCACCATCCAACAACTTAAAGGCCTGTGATTGTCATTGTAGACCAACGAATGTTGTTCATTGTAGCCCCTGGTGTGGAGGTATTGCTCATGTCTGAAACTGTATCAGCGGGCAGCGGTGGCGGCGAAGCTCAGCAGCCGTCCGCTGCGGCCGTTCAAGCCCAGTCTACGGAAAACTGGGAGACGATTGAGAACGATAGCGACTTCCGCAAACTTGTGCATCAGAAGCGCAACTTCATTATCCCCGCCACCATTGTTTTTCTGGTCTATTACTTTGGTTTCCTGGTGCTTGTTGGTTACTTCCCCTCGCTAGTCGAAGTGGACATCCTTGGGCACATCAACATTGCTTACCTCTTCGCGCTTTCTCAATTCATCGTCGCCTGGATCATCGTTTATCTTTATGCCAGGCGTGCCGGAGGTTTTGATAAGCTGACGGCTGCGATTGTGTCAAAGGTAAGAAATTGGAGCAGGGAGGGAAGCAATGGATAAAGAGACTCAGACCCTGATCATGTTCGGCATCATCGTGCTGATCACACTGGGTATCACGATCTGGGCCGCACGGCGCAACCGCACAACGACCGAATTCTATGCCGCGGGACGCAAGATCAGCGGCGTGCAGAATGGTATAGCAGTAGCCGGTGACTATATGTCAGCGGCATCGTTTCTTGGCATTGCCGGACTCATCGCCTTTAACGGCTATGATGGCTTTATGTATTCGGTTGGTTGGTTGGTAGCTTACCTGACGGTGCTATTGATCATCGCTGAGCCGCTGCGCAATACCGGCAAATTCACGATGGCCGACGTGCTAGCATTTCGCCTGCGTCAAAGTTCGGTGCGCACAGTGGCCGCCATCTCGACGCTGATCGTGACACTGGTTTATATGCTGGCGCAGATGATTGGTGCCGGCTCATTGATTCACCTGCTCATCCCCCAGATTGATCTTAACATTGCTATCATCGTCGTCGGCGCGCTGATGGTCGTCTACGTGATATTTGGAGGGATGCTGGCCACCACGTGGGTACAGATTGTCAAAGCCGTCTTGCTGATGGCAGGAGCGATTCTGCTCTCGATCCTGGTACTGGCGCATTATGGCTTCTCCCTGACGGCCTTCTTCGACGATATCTTCAAACTCACCGGCAAATATTGCGAGACAGGCACGCTGGCAGCGGGCGCCACCGTCTGCCCGGATGGGTCCGCGCCCATCGTGAAACATTACACGCAGCCTGGCATTCTCTACCACGGCGTCTTTGGGCCACTGGACCTGATCTCGCTCGGCCTGGCGTTGATCCTGGGTACGGCGGGACTGCCGCATATCCTGATGCGTTTCTATACCGTGCCAACCGCCAGAGCAGCCCGTACCTCGGTCGTCTGGGCCACAATCCTGATCGGTGCATTTTATATTATGACAACCTTCCTGGGCTTTGGTGCGGCGACGCTTGTTGGCAAAACGGCTATCGGCCCTAACAACAACCTCTCGGCGCCACTCCTGGCAAACGCAGTGGGCGGCACGATTTTCCTGGCCTTCATCGCGGCGGTGGCTTTCGCAACTATTCTAGCAGTGGTGGCGGGCCTGACGATCGCGGGCGCATCGGCCTTTGCTCACGATATCTGGCTAAACGTGGTTAAAAAGGGCAAGGAGGATGAGCGCGAGCAAGTGCTGGTGGCCAAGATTACGGCCGGAGTGATTGGTATACTGGCGATCATTCTGGGCGTATTGCTCAGTAATCAAAATGTGGCGTTCCTGGTGGGCCTGGCCTTCGCCGTCGCGGCCAGCGCGAACGTGCCTTCGATCATCCTTTCGCTGTTCTGGAAGCGCTTCAATACGGCTGGTATGATTAGCAGTATGCTGGTGGGACTGATCTCCTCGGTAGTGCTGATCATTTTCAGCCCGAGCATTATGGGCATCGACCCGCCCGGTACGGCATCTACGGCGGCCCACCTGATCCAGGCCAAGGCCATCTTCCCGCTGACCAATCCGGGCATTGTCTCTATTCCGCTGAGCCTGATCGTGGCAATCATTGTGCCGCTGCTGACGCGCGAGAAGGCATCGGAGGAGACATTCAGCGAAACCAATGTGCGTGCCAACCTGGGCATCGGCGCAGAGGGAGTGGAAGTCACGCCCGGCGACTAGAGACTGGCAGGCACACGCCCTAAAAGCAGATAATGGGTCTCGGATGGTCCGAGACCCATTATGCCCATGGAATTTCAGAAAATAAAGGAGAGTCGCGCAGGATGCCATCCCCCTTTGATCCACAGAAGCCTGAACACCCCAGTACCTATATGGTGCAAAACCGGCAGAATCAGCAAGAGCTTACTCGTCTTACCATTCAGGACCGTATGGTCACCGCCTCGATGGGAGGCGTGCTGCCAGAGCAGGCAGACCCCAGTATTTTCCGGCGTGTGCTCGATATTGGCTCTGGCTCGGGCAGCTGGTGTATTGAAGCCGCTCAGACCTATCCATCGATGTCCTTGATCGGCATCGATATCAGCCGGCGCATGATAGATTACGCCAGCGAACAGGCCCGCGCTCAGCAGCTTGCTGATCGTGTCGAATTTCTTGTCATGGACGCACTGCGCATCCTTGAGTTCCCGGATGGCTTTTTTGACCTGGTAGATCTGCGCCTGGGAGTAAGTTTCATGCGAACCTGGGATTGGCCCAAGCTGATCTCAGAGATGCTGCGGGTCTGTCGCGAGGGAGGCATCATTCGCGTCTCCGAAGTAGAGATCATTCAACCGAGCAACGGCCCTGCTCTCACGCGATTTTTTGAATGCTTCCAGTGCGCGCTTTTCCGTGCCGGGCATCTTTTCGCCAATGATACGACCGGCATCACCGCTCATCTCGCGCCGCTCCTTGCCCGGCACGGCTGCCAGCGTGTCCAGACCAAAGCCTACACGCTCCCCTATCGGGCGGGCACGGAAGAAGGGAACGCTTATTTTGAAAATATCTCCCATGCGATGAGTACCGTGCGTCCGTTCTTGAAGAAATGGGGATGTGTTCCTCGGGATTACGATGAACTGGTGCAGCGTGCTAAAGACGAGATGAAGCAAGAGCAATTTATGTCTACCATTCCTCTTCTCACAGCCTGGGGAACGAAGGAATAGCATGTTTCAAAATGAGGGCATGGACCCCGACGATTCGGGGTCCATGCCCTCATATGACACAGCGAGGTTAGTGCCTGGCCTGCTGGCTCATGCGATTAAGCATCTGCCGGGTCTTATCGGCCAGCGCGATCTCTTCACGCTGTATTTGCGTGAAGAACTGGGTTAGCTCCTGATTGCCCTCGCGACCGGCATCCTGAATGTATGTCGCGCAAGCCTGCGCGCCCTTCAGGGCATGGTATAGCACACTAACCATGTCGTAGTCCACGTCCCGCATAGTGGTAGCAACCGGCTGCTGAGGAGGCTGGCCGTACTGCACACTACCGGGCGGCTGATTGGGTGGAACATTCTGCGGATTCTGGCTATACTGCATGTCTTCCTCCGTATGGTTTACTTTTCTGAAACACTCTACATGTCTGGATACGATTCTACTCGAGAAAAAGCGTCTCAGCTATAGGAAATCGCCTCTCAAGCGGGAGCGAGTGGGCACCAGCACGATTGTTTCAATCGCCAACCACTTCGCCGCCAAGAAACGCCAGTACAGCCTGATTAAAGTATGCGTGTTGCTCAAACATAGGAACGTGTCCGGCGCGCCGCACCAGCAGCAGCCGTGCTCCGGCGATGCCATCGCGCACAATGGGAGCAAGATCGACAGGAACCAGGTAATCGCTCTCGCCCCAGACCAGGAGCGTTGGGGCTCGTACAGCGCTCATCTCGGCGTGTACATCGCGCAGCAGCAAAAGATCGCTGGCAGCCTGCCAGAGCGTGACAGGACCCGCGCGCAGGATATCGTATGAGAGGATAGGCAGGAAGCTGGGAGTTGTGTGCAGTAGTGAATTGAACAGCGGTATGAAATAGCCGGGGACCGATTCTGGCCGGGGCATCACGGCGGGAGCCACCAGTACCAGGCGTTCGACCAGGGTCGGGCGCTGTGCCGCAATCCACATACAGATATAGCCACCCATTGAATGCCCGATCAGGTGCACACGTTCCAGGCCGAGGGTCTCGATCCAGCGCAGCACACCGGTCGCGGCATTTTTGATCAGGAAACGCTCGCGCACCCGGTGCAGCGAGCCGAAGCCCGGCAGGTCCACGAGGTAGACGCGATAGTGCCGCGCCAGCACCGCCACATTGCGCGTCCACCAGAGCATAGAGGCGGATAACCCGTGTATGAGGATGACGGGCTGGCCCTGGCCAGCCACTTTGTAAGGTATACGCCGCCCATCAATCGACACTTCATGCTGTTCCATTTGCAACATAGCTCCATTGTATGGTGCAAAAGTGAGCGATGTCCAGGTCTCTTTATGCCGCATTCGAACGTGATACAATTGATCAAAAGGCGCACAATTGTCCACATAGCAGGAAGGAAGAGGCAATAATCGTGATCAAGGGAAAAACCACAGCAGTTATTGATCAGAAGCTCCTGGAGCAGATGCACAGATACTGGCAAGCGGCCAATTATCTGACAGTAGGGCAGATCTATTTACAGGATAACCCACTGCTGCGCGAGCCACTACAGCCGGTCCATATCAAGCCGCGGCTGCTTGGGCACTGGGGCACGTCCCCCGGCCTGAGCCTGATCTACGTTCACCTCAACCGGCTGATCAAAGCACATGACGCGAATATGATCTATCTCGCCGGGCCAGGACACGGTGGGCCGGCAATACTGGCTAACGTGTACCTTGAAGGCACCTACAGCGAGATCTACCCCGAAACCACACAGGATACGCAAGGCCTCCATCGCCTCTTTCGCCAGTTCTCGACGCCTGGCGGCGTACCAAGCCATGTGAGCGTACCCACGCCCGGCTCCATTCACGAAGGGGGTGAGTTAGGTTATGTGCTCTCCCATGCCTTTGGCGCGGCCTTCGACAATCCAGACCTGATCGCTGCCGCGGTAATTGGCGATGGCGAGGCCGAGACGGCACCGCTTGAAGGCTCCTGGAAGAGCATCGACTTTCTCAATCCTGCACGCGACGGCGCAGTGTTGCCTATCCTGCACCTCAACGGCTACAAGATATCCGGTCCGACCGTGATGGGGCGCGAAGAAGACGACAAGATCAGGCAGCGGCTCACAGGCTTCGGCTATGAAGTGCATTTTGTAGAAGGCGACGAGCCAATGGCCGTCCACAGAGCGCTGGCTGAGACGCTGGAGACGTGCTATACGAAAATTCGCCAGTACCAGGACGAGGCCCGCCAGCATGGTTTCAGCAAACGGCCCGCGTGGCCCGTTCTTATCCTGCGCACCCCGAAGGGCTGGACAGGACCAAAAGAGGTTGATGGCAAGCCGGTCGAGGGCACCTTCCGCGCGCACCAGGTGCCGGTAGCGGACGTCAGATCGAATGCCGAGCATCTGCAAATCCTTGAGACATGGATGCGCAGCTATAAACCAGAGGAGCTTTTCGACGAGCGGGGCCGCCTGGTAGCGGACCTGGCGGAGCTGTCCCCACGAGGCGAACGCCGCATGAGCGCCAATCCACAGGCCAACGGCGGCAAGCTATTGAAAGAGCTCAACCTGCCGGAATTTACCGAATATGCGCTGACCATCAAGAAGCCCGCCACCAGCTTCTATGAGCATACGCGCCCACTGGGCAGGCTAATGCGCGATATCTTCACCAGAAACGCCGAACAGCACAATTTTCGCTTCTTCTGTCCCGATGAAACAAATTCCAATCGCCTGGGCGACGTATTCGAGGTTGAGAATCGCTGCTTCATGGAAAAAACCATTCCCATCGATGACCATGTTTCGCCGAACGGGCGCGTCATGGAGGTCTTGAGCGAGCACCTGTGCGAGGGCTGGCTGGAGGGCTATCTGCTCACCGGACGACACGGCCTGTTCGCCACCTACGAGGCCTTTGCGATGATCGCCGACTCGATGATCGTCCAGCATTCAAAGTGGCTGGACGGCGCGATCAATCTGCCCTGGCGCGCGCCCATCTCCTCGCTCAATCTGCTACTCACCTCGACCTGCTGGCGCAACGACCACAACGGCTTCAGCCACCAGGGACCGGGCCTGATCGATACCATCCTTTCCAGAAGAGGGGCGGTCGCGCGCATCTACCTGCCACCCGACGGGAACTGCCTGCTCTCGGTCGCCGACCACTGTTTCCGCAGCCGCGACTATATCAACCTGATCGTGATCGACAAGCAGCCGCACCTGCAATATCTCAGCATGGCCGAGGCCATCGAGCACTGTACGCGCGGCCTCTCGACCTGGAAATGGGCCAGCAATAACGAGGAAGTTGAACCCGACGTTGTGCTGGCCTGCGCGGGCGACGTGATGACGGAGGAGACGGTGGCCGCTGCCTGGTGGCTGCGCAAGCATATTCCCGAATTGAAGGTACGCGTCGTGAACGTCGTTGATCTGATGACGCTCTACCCACCGGATCTGCATCCGCACGGGCTTGACCAGGCTGCATTCATAGAACACTTCACGGAAGATAAACCGGTCGTATTCGCCTTCCACGGCTATCAGCGCGCGATCCACCAGTTGATCCACGGACGACCCAACCCTGAGCGCTTCCACGTGCGTGGCTTTAACGAGCAGGGCACAACCACCACGCCGTTTGATATGGTCGTGCTCAACGGGGTCAGCCGCTACGATCTGTGTATGCTGGCGCTGAAGAACGCGCGCCGTGTGCGCAACCTGGTTTCCCCGTTGATCCAGGAATGCAACGACATGCTGACGCGGCACCATAGTTATGTGCGCGCCAACCTTGAGGATATGCCTGAGGTGCGCAACTGGACCTGGAAGGACTGAGCAGTGAAAATTCTGGTACTGAATGCGGGCTCCAGCTCCCAAAAAAGCAAACTCTACGAGGTAAATGAGCAACCGCCAGCGACGCCGCCTGCACCACTGTGGGAGGCCAGCGCCGACTGGACGCGTGAGCAGAGCGTCGTGACGCTTACCATGAGCAACGCACGTGGGCAGCAACATAGAGAACAGCTGCCCATGCGTGGGCGGAGCGCCGTCCTTGAGATGATGCTTAAAACACTGTGGAAGGGCGAGCAGCGGGTGATAGCAGACCCAACGGATATCGCGCTGGTGGGGCATCGCGTGGTACACGGCGGGCACGAGCTGCGCGCCAGCACGCTGGTCACACCGCAGGTGCGAGAGACCCTGCGACGTCTCTCCAGCTTCGCTCCACTGCATAATCCAGCTAACCTGGAGGGCATCGAAGTGTGCGAGCAGTTGCTGGGCCAGGTGCCGCAGGTGGCAGTGTTTGATACGGCCTTCCACAGCCAGCTGCCGCCCGAGGTGGTCGTCTATCCCGGCCCCTACGCCTGGTTCGAGCAGGGCATTCGCCATTATGGTTTTCATGGCATCAGCCATCAGTATTGCGCCGGCCGCAGCGCTCAGATCCTGGGACGCGACCTGAAGACGCTGCGCATTGTCAACTGTCACCTGGGCAATGGCTGTTCGCTGGCAGCTATCGCGAACGGTCGCAGTATCGACACCACCATGGGCTTCACGCCCCTGGACGGCCTGATGATGGGCAGCCGCTCCGGCTCTATCGATCCAAGCATACTGCTCTATCTCCAGCGCGAGCGCGGTTATCCCGCCGATCAGCTTGATCGTATGCTCAACAAAGAGTCGGGATTAAAAGGGATCTCTGGCATCTCCAGCGATATGCGACAGGTCATGCAGGCGGCAGAGCAGGGGAATAAGCGTGCCCGGCTGGCGCTGGACATGTATATCTACCGCCTGCGCTACTTCGCAGGAGCAATGATGGCAGTGCTTGGCGGGATCGATGTGCTGTCATTTACGGGGGGAGTTGGCGAGAACGCGGCGCTGGTACGGGCGCGCACCTGCGAAGCCTTTGGTTTCGTGGGACTGGAGCTGGATGCCGGAAAAAACGCCGCCTCGCCCGTCGACGCGGATATAGCGGCGCCCGCTTCCCGTGTGCGCGTCCTGGTGATACATACGGAAGAAGATTGGGAGATCGCCAGGGAGTGCCAGGCGCTGGCGCAACGAACTGGTATTCCCGCAAAAACCTACTGAGAGATGATGGCTACTTTATCGACCAGGGCGATACTCTGACTAAAAGTATCTGTGCCCAGGAACGTCAGCGTATGCGAGCCGGCTGAGACGGTAAAGCTTTTAGTCGAGCTCTGGGCATAGTTATCGCCGGGAGCACCGGAGAAGATCACCTGGCCATCAAGCTTAACCTGCAGGCCTTGATTGCCCAGGCTGCCAAACGGCTGCGAACAATAGAACGTCACTTTATAGGTCCCGGCAGGCATATTGACGGCCTGGCTCATAGATCCGCGCGCCTGGAGAAACGCGGCCTGGCTGCCTTCTGGAGCGGTATTGCCATCGCTCATGCTGCTATTATTGCCGGTCAGGCCGGCGCCATCGCTCCCCTGTTGAGGAGAAAACGACCAGCTAGCGCCGGAGGGACTATAGGCATAGGATCTGCTGTTACCCACATCCGGCTTCTCAAAGCCCGAGTTGGACAGCGAGATCAACGTTCCCGGTGGCATGGCCGTAGGGGCAGGTTTGGGTGTCGCAGTAGGCGTTGGCTTCGGATGGGAGCGTACCGGCTGGGTAGCGGATGCATTGGGCGTCACGGTGCCCGACACCGTTGACTGTACGGTTGGTGAAGTGAGCGTGGTTGCCATCGCGCTCGGCGTTGCCGGAGGCACCTGCGTTTTTTTATCCGGCTGCGGTTGACTGAGGAACAGCGGCACAAAAACCATGCTGAAAACGAGCAGGCTGGCAACAGCAACAGCGGCCCACACCTGAATGCTCAGCTTTTTGGAGCGCGATGGTTTACGCGCACTCTGGCCCGCGAGCAGCGGATGCGTGGGCATGGACGGGACACCACCTGCCTCTTCCGCCGCCGGACGCGGCAAGGGTTCCATGACAGGCGTCTGGGGCAGCATTGTGGCGCCCGGCATACCGGTATTGTCGCTGGCCATGGGCGGTCGCGGCCCGGCATGGGTCATGGTCGCAGCCAGTCGCGGCATACTATGGGCAGCGTCACTGACAGGGCTGACCTGAACGATGCCCGATTGCTGCAGTTCCAGGTCCGGGGGCAGGTCCTGCGTCGGGATAGATGATGCGGCAAAGCTGGGCTGCGGCAGCGAGCCCACCACAAGCGCGGCGATAAAAGCGAGCATATCCTCATGTCGCTCACCCGGCTCCTTGGCCATTGCTTTGAGTATAGCTGCCTCAATATGCTCTGGCAGCCCTGGCTCGAACAGGCGCAGAGGCAGAGGCTGCTCTCGGCGATGTCGATTACGCAACGTCGAGACAGCCAGGGCCGAGAACGGCACACGACCGGTGAGCAGCTCGTAAGCGACGCAGCCCAGGGCATACTGATCGCTCGCCGCGTAAAGCCCGCCTGTGAACTGTTCGGGAGCCATATAGCAGGCGGAGCGAGTATCAATTTTGTTTCCGGCCTGTTTAGAGAGGCTGGCAAGCATGAAATCACTGAGTAACGCCTCGCCCGGCGTATTGAAAAGGATATTTTCTGGTTTGATATTGCCGTGCAAGATGTTACGCTCATGCGCCGAGGCGAGCGCCTGCCCGACCTGCGAGAGTATCTGTACGGCTTGCTCCAGGGGCGGACGACCCTGTCTAAGCACATCTACCAGCGAGCCATGCGCGGCATGAGGGTAGACGAGGTATGGGCGGTACTTTTCAATACCCGCATCCAGAACAGGCAATATATGCACATGTGAGAATTGTTTGAGCGTTTCGACTTCGTTCAAGAAGCGTGCATAGCTCTGTGGATCGTTGCTGCGTGTTGTGTCAAATGCTTTGATGACGACCTGTTGCCCGAGAGCAGTTGGGGAAGCAGCGAGATAGACGTGGCTCGATGTTCCACCGGCCAATTGAGAAAGAACCTGGTATTGACTGAACATTTCGCTCATGATTCTATGCCTATCTTGCTTTCAAAAGTTACTGTGAACTCCCCCACCTCCCCTTATTGTGTCTATCGGTCCGAAACCACCCAGAACACGCTACCGACGAGTGAGCTCATCTACCACGAAGTATAGTCAGCCGCTTTTTCTGTGTCAAATACTCTGGGACATTGGTACAGCGAGATCCGCACCACGCGGACCAGGGATGGAATAAATGCCTTGGGGGTGGTGGTTTTATGACTGGAAACGGGCTATTTATTTATTAGTTCCATACTTTATGGAAGAGGCAAAAAACATTGGGACACTCGCTACACTGGTGATAGATACAGGACTCTCAACTCCCATGGTTTTCTCGTGATGTGAACCTGTATAGCGAAAGGAAAGAAAAGCATGATGAACGTTATTCCACAGAGCGCAGCTGACATTCTCAAGACGCATGGTTTTGCCCATGTAGCGACGATTGGGAACAAAGGGGAGCCCAATTCTTCGCCTGTCTGGTTTGACTGGGACGGGACCTATCTCAAGTTCAGCCAGACGACGGGACGCCAGAAGTATCATAATGTGCAGCGCGACCCACATATTGCCCTATCGATTACCGATCCGAAGAATCCCTACCACTACCTGGAAATTCGCGGCAAAGTGGTTCGCGTCGAGGATGACACCGATTATCGCTTTATTAACTCCCTGGCGAAAAAGTATCTCGGGGTTGACAAATACCCTAACCTGCAGCCAGGGGAGCACCGTGTCGTCCTCTACGTCCAGCCAGAGCGCACCAGCACGATGTAATCGTTTCAGCCAAGCGTGGCAACCATGATGGCTTTGATGGTGTGCAGCCTGTTCTCGGCCTGGTCGAAGACGATTGAGGCCTTTGACTCAAAGACCTCGTCGGTCGTCTCCAGGCCATTCAGTCCATACACCTCGTAGATCTTCTTGCCC
>JAFMRP010000432.1 GCA_017354095.1 Ktedonobacteraceae bacterium | reverse complement strand
GCAGCACACCACTTAGTCCTGGGAAGCGAGAAGCGTGAGCAGCGCGGTAGGTGTAACAACCTTATACTCCTCATTCAGTGTCTCTACTACTCTTTTCAGGTCCGAGGGGGTCATTGTCCAGGCCAGAACATAGAGGTTGAGAAAGCCAGGACGGGGCAGAGTGCGCGCGGATGCTCTAATAAAAGCAAGCGTTTCCTCAACACTTTTGACAATGCCAGCGTTCTGATATATCGGGATATTCGCGACCTCCCGCCAGCTTGCCCTGCGCTGTCCTGCTCCGCTGAGAATCCCCTTCACGCCAAAGGACGCCAGCTGCTCGGCGAAAAGATATTGTTTCTTTCTATGGATCAGAGCCATGCCAGCGCCAGTGACGAAGGCGCGCAGGGTGAGCGGCAGGCTTTGCAGGATGTTGATATCCAGTACTTCAATGGTTTCTAGCTGCATCTCCCGCATTAACCTGCCGGTGCGCTTCAGAAAGAAGGACAATTGAGAGGTAGGCCAGAATGAGGAATACATATATCCTGCCCCACTTGGCCCCGCTATCAAATCATCGTTCTCTGTCGCGGTCTCTCTATAGTAATGTGCGATGGCCGGTGCGGCCTCAACTAATGCTGGCGAGATCGTCCATCCAATCGGGACGCTCCCTCGCGCAGGATCGTTCCAGAGCTGCCGTAATCGTATCTGGTTATACTGGAGGTTGTCGCCATCGCTCATGGTGAAGGAGAGATAGATTTTGTGCGGGTCAGGTGATGGCAATGGGGCTGCGGGAGCTTGCGTACGTGCCTGTTCTGCGTTCGAGGGCGCGGGAACGCTCGCCCATATCTCCAGGTTGGAGAGATAGTCGCTGGCAAGTACAGGATGTGCTGTGAGTGAGGTGAGGGTGGTCCCTATCCCTTCTTGAATAAGCCAGCCAAGATGTGCTGTACCGGGCGGAAAGGCCCGCAGAATTTTATACATAAGATGGGCTTCCGATAGCCCCCCCGCCCTGCAATCGGGCAAGATGTTACGCGGATCAAGCCAGTAAATGAAGCTCTTTTCCGCTACGAGAAGGGGCCGTAAGCTCGCCGCGACCGTAGGGCTGAGGCCGGCGACCACCATCGATGAGCACGAGGGGAGAAGCTGTTCATATGCCCATCGATAGGCCTGCGTCCGGCTTTTCCAGTGGAATGAACGGAGATCGCGCACTATCGGTAGCCCTATGCCTTGCCCGTGTAGGTATTGTGCCAGGGAGGGCGACACAACCATCCCATCGCGCTGAGCCGCTAGCATCGTAGCGATATTGATGCTGTCCTGAATGGCAGGATCATAAATGACGAACCCTTCAATCATAGAGCGATAAGCCGCTATCAGCGATAAAAGCATCGTCTCGCCCCTCAGCTCCGGGTATGTACAGGGATGCGTTTGCAGGCACGTTTGCAGCCAGGAGAGATCATCATCTCGGGCAACCAGGTAGATACGTGGTTGCGCGCGATTGATCAGCCCGGCTGCCGTTGCGATGCTGAGCTGCACATCAAAAGAACTGCCACGCAGATCATAGATTTCCAGGGATTGCGGCGCTGAAAAATGAGGTAGTAGCCGCTCATCAGACCAATCACGCTGCATATCTATGCTTCTCTTGCCCCTCTCTTTGTTATTAGAGATCTCCATTATGACATGGCACAAGACCGTAATGGAGAAAAAAACGAGCTATTTGTAATGTATCATACGCTTGCCCTACGTGATCTCTACCTGACTCTCCTTACTCATTGTGACAAGGCAAAACTACTATGCGTTTATTACGTTAATAAATCTACTACCCAATTTTTCCAAGGAGTCGATAATTGTCTAAACGCCACTATGACCTGCTGGCCGCCCTGGTTATCTTTTTAGGCGCCTTGTTCCGTTTGGCTTTGATTACGCTGGGTTGGCCAGCTCCGTACAATGATGAAGGCACAATGGGCCTGATGGCCAGGCATATTGCCTACCAGGGTGCTCACCCATTGCTTTACTATGGGCAGGATTATTTAGGTTCGCTGGAGGCTTATCTAGGGGCCTTCTTTTTTCGCCTGTTTGGTCCTTCGACGCTCTCCCTCAGACTTGGCCTGGTGCTCCTATCCGTGCTGTTTCTGTGGTGCATGTATCGGCTCGTCAGCTTGCTCTACAATCGAGCTCTGGCTGTTTTTACTCTGATTGTGCTGGCCCTTGGCTCGTCAGATGTCATGCTCAGACAACTGATCGCGTCGGGGGTAGTAGCTAATCCTCTGTTTTGGACTGCTCTGTTGTTATTGCTCACCTCTAGAATCGTGCTTACCGCCCGCCCTATCTCTGACAAATTGAAGGAAAAAACCACCCTTCAGGACAGAATCGATGCGGAACATACCAGTCATATGTCCTGGTCGCGGCTCGCTCTCTACGCTGCCTGGGGGGCTGTTGCTGGCATTACGCTCTGGAGCCATTTTCTCTTTATACCGTTTGTGTTGTGTGCTGCTGTCCTGCTTCTCTGGGCCTGTCGCCAGGAACTTCGCCTACCCGCCCTCTCCCTGCTGGTATTGTGCTTCCTCATCGGCCTCTCTCCACTGCTCATCTATAAAATAACCGTTCCGGTCTCCCCTTATGAGAACTCGATGTTTGCTGGCATCGTCGGTGGAGGGTATCGTGAGCCTTCCTACCCTCCTATCAAGGGTTTACCCACGCAATCCGCGACCATCTCTCCGAAGCCTATCACACCGGTTCCTGGCCTGCAGGTCCTGGGGACGCTGCTGGTTGCCGTTCCTACAGCCACGAATGGTACTGTCTTTTGTCCGATTGTCCCTGCCAATATCTGGCCGCTGACCAACCACTCAGATCCCTCAACACTCTTCTGTACCGGGGTGCATGGAGCCTGGGGGCTGACTCTGGTTGTTCTAGGAGGAATCGCAACTATTACTGCCGTCAAGCGTATCAGGCAGCTACGGCCAACTTCGTCCGATCGAGATCCGTCTGTCATGAACTATGAAAGACGGCGCTGGGCGGCACGGCTCACGCTGCTTGCCGGTGGGGGCCTCACACTTCTCGCCTTTGTGCTCTACCCGCAAGCTTCCGCGATCACCCCACTGATCTCCGCTCGCTATCTCGTGAGCCTGCTCATCGCCTTGCCCGCAGTACTTTTCCCCCTGTGGGAGGCGGGGCGATTACTCAAGCCTGCCCGGCAACGACAATTTAAAGTGGTAAGCTATCTGCTGCACGGCCTTCTTCTGCTGGCTGTGCTTGTGGGCTCTGCTACTCTCTTTGTTCGGGATGTCCCTCAAGCCCAGGCAAGTAGCCATAGGCAACAGATACTGATTGACGGTCTCTTGCAAGCCCATGACACTCGCATCTATGCTGACTACGAAAACTGTAACCGCATCTCCTTTTTGAGCAATGAGCAGATTATCTGTGCTGCACTCGATAAAGGTCTACACCCCGGCCTGGATCGCTACTTCCCCTATCGAGCCATCGTAGCACAGGCACCCAGGCCCGCTTATGTTCTGCAAAAGAACTCCACGCAAGCCTTCTTGTTTGAACAAAAAGCCGCCAGCCTGCACATAGCATATAAAAAAATCGAGATCGCTGGCTACATCGTCTATGAGCCAGAGAAGCATATGACGCCCTGATTCTATACCTTCCCCTTGCCCTCAGGAAATGTAAGGATCGGCCGCTTTGCCACTACCCTAACAGCATAGGTCGAAAATGCTATACTGGAGTATATCAAGGACAGGACAAACGCCTGCACTTTCTTTATAGATCACAGGTCCCGGATCTACCCTGAATGCTACAAAAATGAGAGGGCAATCGATATGAGCTTACGTATTCCTCGCCAGACCTACGCTGACTTATATGGTCCAACCACTGGAGACCGCGTTCGCCTCGCCGATACCGAACTGATTATCGAAGTGGAAAAAGATTTTACTGTCTACGGAGACGAGATCACCTTTGGTGGCGGGAAGGTCATTCGCGATGGCATGGGACAGAGCAGCAGGGCAACCCGTGAAGGCGCGCATGGCGCGCTTGACCTTGTTATTACCAACGCGCTCATTATCGATCACTGGGGCATCATCAAGGGTGATATCGGCGTGAAAGATGGACGCATTGTGAAAGTTGGTAAGGCCGGCAATCCCGATACAATGGAAGGTGTTGATCCAGATCTTATTGTTGGTTCCAGCACTGAGGTAATCGCTGGCGAAAACATGATAGTGACAGCCGGGGGCATTGATTCTCATATCCACTTTATTTCGCCACAGCAGGTCTATGAAGCGATGTCTAACGGTATTACGACCATGATTGGCGGCGGCACCGGGCCCGCCACTGGCACCAATGCCACCACCTGCACTCCTGGCGCCTGGAACCTCGCCCGGATGCTCCAGGCTGCCGAAGCCTGGCCGGTCAATTTCGGCTTTTTAGGCAAAGGGAATACCGCAACCGAAGCTCCTCTCGTTGAGCAGATCCGGGCGGGAGCATGCGGCTTGAAGCTGCATGAGGACTGGGGAACGACGCCTGCCGCCATCGATACCTGTCTGAAAGTTGCCGATGCATACGATGTGCAGGCGGCTATCCATACCGATACGATTAATGAAGCAGGCTTTGTGGAAGATACGATTGCTGCTATTGCTGGCCGTACAATCCATACCTATCATACTGAAGGCGCGGGTGGCGGTCACGCCCCCGATATCATTCGTATCGCCTCTTACCAGAATATTTTGCCCTCTTCGACGAACCCCACGATGCCGTTTACTACAAACACTCTTTCCGAGCACTTAGACATGCTCATGGTGTGCCATCACTTGAATCCGCAAGTGCCTGAAGATGTCGCCTTTGCCGAGAGCCGGATCCGCCCCGAAACGATTGCTGCCGAAGACATTTTGCATGACCTGGGCGTCTTCAGCATGCTTTCCAGCGACTCCCAGGCGATGGGGCGCATCGGCGAGGTTGTGACGCGCACCTGGCAGACCGCTCACAAGATGAAGGTGCAGCGCGGCGCACTCCCACAAGACTCTGAGCGCAACGACAATCACCGCGTCAAACGCTACGTTGCCAAATACACGATCAATCCCGCGATCACACATGGGATCGCTCAGCATGTTGGCTCCATCGAGCCTGGGAAGCTGGCCGATCTGGTATTATGGCGGCCCGCGTTCTTTGGCGTGAAGCCGGAGATGATTGTCAAAGGTGGCTTGATTTCCTGGAGCCTTATGGGCGATGCGAATGCTTCCATCCCGACCCCACAACCTGTTGTGTATCGCCCCATGTTTGGCTCATTTGGCGGCGCAA
>JAFMRP010001614.1 GCA_017354095.1 Ktedonobacteraceae bacterium | reverse complement strand
TACGTTTATCGGAAATGCCAGCCTGTTTGAGCGCGAGCAGGCACTCCGGCGTGAGATCCTGGTCGATACGCAATTGCTGCTCAAGATCGACAATATGTTTAATACGCTGCAAGAACCAGGGATCGATGCCGGTAATCTCATAGATTTCCTGTACGGACATACCCTGGCGCAGCGCGACGGCCAGGGCAAACATACGCCTGGGCGTAGGTGTATAGAGGTAGCGTGTGATAATATCAACGAACTCGGCTCCCGCGAAGGCTTTCTCGGAGGTCGCCCCCTCAAAGTCCTGGTCGAGCATGCGAATAGCCTTCTGGTAAGCCTCTTCAAAGGTGCGGCCAATGCCCATGACTTCGCCGACGGACTTCATGCCAGTGCCAATGGTTTCATCGACATGTTTAAATTTTTCCAGGTCCCAGCGTGGAATTTTGACAACCACGTAGTCGAGGCTTGGTTCGAAGCAGGCCCTGGTGATACCAGTCACGCGATTGGTCAATTCGGTCAGGCTGTAGCCGAGGGCGAGCCGGGCTGCGACATAGGCCAGGGGATAGCCGGTTGCTTTACTGGCGAGAGCCGAACTGCGCGAGAGGCGGGCGTTCACTTCGATGACATAGTACTGTGAAGTGCGCGGATTGAGGGCGAACTGGACGTTGCACTCGCCCACGATGCCAAGGCTTCTCACGATGGAGATGGAGGCCGAGCGCAGGGTATGATACTCTTCGTTGGTCAGCGTCTGGCTGGGCGCGATGACAACCGACTCGCCGGTATGGATGCCCAGGGGGTCCATATTTTCCATATTACAGACGGTGATGCAGTTATCGAAGGCATCGCGCACCACTTCGTATTCGACTTCTTTATAGTGATGCAGATATTGTTCGATGAGCACCTGGGGAGCAAAGGCCAGGGCACCACTGACGATGCGTTCCAGGTCATCGCGGTCCTGGGCAATGCCCGAGCCCTGGCCGCCAAGCGCGTAACCGGCGCGTACCATCAGCGGGAAGCCCAGTTCTTCGCCGATGCGTAGAGCATCTTCCAGCGTTTCAGCGCTGCGGCTCTGTGGTGTTGGAATAGCGATGCTGTGCAGGTGGCGCGCGAACTCTTCGCGATCCTCAGTCAGAATGATGGCGGAGATCGGCGTACCAAGGATGCGCACACCATACTTTTCCAATGTGCCATTTTGATGCAGCACGATGCCGCAATTGAGGGCGGTCTGTCCACCGAAGGAGAGCAGGATACCATCGGGACGTTCTTTGGCGATAATTTTCTCGACGAAGAAGGGTGTGACAGGCAAGAAGTAGACCTGATCCGCCAGCAACTTCGAGGTCTGGATGGTGGCAATATTTGGATTTACCAGAACGGTGCTAATGCCCTCTTCACGCAGGGCCTTAAGAGCCTGGGAACCGGAATAGTCGAATTCGCCGGACTGTCCAATTTTGAGCGCCCCCGCCCCCAATACCAACACTTTGCGCAGAGATTCCATGTTAGCCTCTTACCCTCTCCAGATAGTAATCAAAAATCCATTCGGTATCCTCAGGGCCCGGGGCGGCCTCCGGGTGGAACTGTACCGACATAAAAGGCGCGTTGGCATGGCGCATGCCCTCATTGCTGCCATCATTCGCGTTCGTAAACCAGGGCGAGAAGTCTGGGGGCAGTGTTTTGACGGCGAAGCTGTGATTCTGCGTCGTGATAT
>JAFMRP010000431.1 GCA_017354095.1 Ktedonobacteraceae bacterium | reverse complement strand
AGCAATGAGAACACTATCCCGATGTCAGACGAGAAGAGCACTGCCGCATGTGGGAAGAAAAGACCGGCATCAAGGTCAGTCCGGCCTCCATCAGTCGTGCCAGAGCGGCTCTGGGCTGGACACGACAGGCGGAATCATTCTGAATGGTCAACAGGAATGATACGGGAAAAGAGCCGTCAGGCTCATCAAGCATCCTTAGGAGCTTGAGGCTTCGTGGAGGTGCTGAAATGTGGCTCATGCCAGGAGCGCGGAGCAAGCGATGCCGCCCGGCCTGACCCCTGACGCGGTGGGTAGACTCGCAGAGCGAGAGCGACCGGGGCACGGTGACGCTCATCAATGCAGAAACCCCAGTCGCTCTCGGCGCGCAGCGCTCACCCACCGCGTCAAGGGCGGCATCGCCCGCGTCTCCTGGCTAGGAGAATGAAGAAGAAGGAGTTTGCCGATTCAGATACTTCTGTTTGCCTTCTTCTTCAAGACATCATAGTATGACGAGTGGATGGGCAGCCTGGGAGTAGCTATCCCAGGACAGTAACCACAGACTCCTTTGGACGCGATGGGGACAGACCCCTTTTTTTCTAGGACCGCATTGTTCTCTGGCATAGTTTTTCCTCCAAAGCGGCGAGATACTTGACAGGGGCCTTCCTGAAACGATATTGCTGGCGGCGAGCTTCATGGCGACCTTCTACCTGGTGACGTAATGTTCGCCACTGCAGAAGATCGCGTGGCTGGAGTTCTGGGCCAGAGAAAAAATAGCGTTGGCTGGCGACCGAAGCAACCATGCGCACTGCACCCCGGATGACGGAGACCAGGTGACGCCTGTTTCCGACCGGTAGCACGCCGTTCATGGTAGCGCACAGAACCAAAGGTGTGTTCCAGATCGTTGTTTGTGCGTGGAAGATCAGCCACCCCATAGCAGGAGAAAAGCCCTGCCCAATAGCTGTTTGTTACCTTCAGAAAGGTGGCAATCATCTTCTGAAGTGGCTCAGAGGCATCCGTTTTTTGTCGCATCTCATCCAGCAAAGATTGATACTGCCGTTGCACGTCTTGGGCTGTATCCTGCTCCGGGTTAGCAAGGATGTGCGCAGCCCGATGCACCCAGGCATACCCCGCCTGGACATCGGGCCACAGATCGGCAGTTATGCTCAGCCCTTTCGTCACCAGATGCTGCAAGCGTTCCAGTTCTGGCGGGAGGCCCCCTTTTGAGCGACCCGCTCAAGAGAGGCCACAATGAGCATCAGCCGTTCGTAGAGTTTGAGTCCAGGAGCAGAGAGTGGGGGATATCCATCATCGGTGAGGGTACTACGGACAGCCAGACAGTACTGGCAAATGATTGCGGCTTCGTCATCGGTGCGCTTTTCGACAGCACGTTCAATGGGACGGACGCCACGCACTTGCTTTTTCAACTCTTTCTTGGCATGGCGGTCTGCCTCATAAACGGGTTTGGCTGCTTCTCGGAGGTAATGAAAGTGGCAGAGTTGGTGAGGGACTTCTGGCAAAGCAGAGGCAACCGCCTTGCGAATGGAGTGTTGCCCATCAGAAATCACGCCCTGGATTGGCACAGGCAAAGCAGCTTGCACTTCCGTCAGGAGTGCTATCAGATCGTCCTCGCATTCGCTCAAAAGAGGACGAGCGAGCAGAATCTCCCCCGATATGCTATCACGCAAGACCCACAGCACCTCATGGCCAACATCGGGGCGCAACCCATCGATTGCCAAAATGGCATGTTTTTGTTGGGAAAAGATGCTGTGGAGACGTTCCTGATCGGCGAGGTGGATGGAGACCAATTCCTCATAGCGTGCCAGCAGGTTAAGCACTGTCCGTTCTCCAATCGAGATCCCACGGTCACACAATGCCTGATGCAGTTCTGCTAAACTGTGATGCTGGCGGTATCGTAACATGCCGACCAGTGCAATCACATCGAGGCCATATTCTCCATAAGGCAACGCCCACCGTCCCTCCTCTTCTGGTCGGTAGGGCTGGTGATGACGGGGGCAGGACTCCTGATGACATCGCCGGACGGTCAGAGCGAGACGAAAATGGCCTTGCAAGGTGGTCACGCGCCGCTGGGTGTGATAAGCAACCCGTGCTGTGTGACCACAGGAGAGGCACGCTGTTGAGAGGGGTGGGAGGGAAACAATTGTTTCTGTCTCGTGAATCCGTATCGGGCGGCCCATGGAGTCCTCCTATTCAGTCCGCTGAATGGCTGCACACTGCCACTTCTTTTGGCTCTCTCCGATGAAGCGAGATCTTGGCCCTTTTGCGCGACGTTCCGGCTTGCACGTTACGAAGTCGCGCTCTTGAGGCAAGACCTCCGCAAGCATGAATGAATGCACAGGGAGAACAGCTTTCCAGTAAGAATGGAAATGGTTGACATACCCGCTTCTTTGGAGATAGCGGGCATGTCAGATAAAGAAGCCACAAGAAAACTCAAGCATTGGGTGCGGCGCTTGCACGCATTGGGCCGAAGATTTCGATAATATGCCCATCAGGGCTGCTGAAATGGGCCAGACGCGATTGTTGCCCTGGTACATCTCGCGGTTTGACGACTGGGGCGGCACCGCGCTCGATCAGTTCAGCATAGGCGGTATCAACGTCATCTACGGGGAATGAGAGGTACATCTGACGCCCAGTTGGCGCTGGCACCGCTTCCTCAAGAAGAGTGGCAAGCCCAGATCTGCTGTAAATGGAGAGTGCCAGCCCAGCATTGCCGGTCTCGAAAGCTGCATACCCAATCGTCTCATCGCTGTAGGTGAGGGGTAATCTCATCACATCGCGCCAGAAGCGGACTGCCGCTGGAACATCATCTGAGAGCAGAGCGACGTAAGAGAGTTTCATATGGTACTCCTTTTGTTTTCACTCACAATTGCCTGAAACTGGAAGTGTTTCCAGAGGGATTCAACGAAAGATATTCTAGCGAAGAAGCAACAAGGCGTCTTGGAAAAACGCGACATCTTTTCTAAGATGTGCTATCATAGCTCTGGTCTTTCTGCGTCATCCATGACTCTGGGTCGTTCATGGCCGCTGGAGACAAAAGCAAGCCCTATTTTTGAGGTGTATCATGCTCAAGACAAACACTGGGATGCCCAGGAATATGGTGCAACCCCATACAGAGAAGTTTCAGCGTTCACGGCATCTCCCGGCCCAAGACCTTGCTTTCTTTGTCGGATACTATTGGATTGTCAAATGGGATTTGCGGGGACAAGGGCCCTATCTCTGTGAAACGCTTCCTCAACCGTGTATCCATTTGGTCTTTGAGAAAAATCAATCCAGGATCGTTGGTATCGTGAGCAGGAAGTTCTCCTCTCTCCTGGAAAACACTGGCCACCTCTTTGGCGTGAGCTTTAAGCCGGGAGCCTTTTTCCCTTTTCTGAAAGGGCCGGTCTCTGTGCTTACTGATACCTCTCTCAGCCTCTTCGATGCCTTTGGTATGGAGTACAAAGCCCTGGAAGAGACCATCCTCTCGCAGGAAAATGAAGCAGGAATGATCGCACTCGTCGAACAGTTTCTACGCGAGAGGCTGCCAGAACGGGATGAGCATGTAATTCTCATAAATGAGATGGTTGACCGTATCAGAGTGGATCGAGAGATCACCAGAGTCGATCATCTTGTGAGTCGCTTCCACATCAGCAAACGCACCTTGCAACGGCTTTTTAGCCACTACGTCGGCGTCAGTCCGAAATGGGCCATCAACCGCTATCGACTCCAGGAAGCCGCCGAGCGCGTGGTCGAGAGCGAAGCGGTGGATTGGTCGAAGCTCGCGGTGGATCTGGGCTATTTTGATCAATCCCACTTCATCAACGACTTTAAACTCATCATAGGGAAAACCCCAGCGGAATACGTCAAGCACGTGCGTTCAGGTCCTTCCTCTTTTCTTACATGTGATGTGCTTCGCAAAGTGAACTCACGACGATAAGTTACGCGAAGCTCATCCTGCCTTTGAGACCATCTCCTGTATGTGCCGGAGTTACAGGTTCACCTGGGTTCCCACAATGCCTATTGCCAGCAACCAATGCGGCCCTAGTTTTTTTCAGTGGGGGAGGCACTTTGGGACCCTTGATACGTCTATGGGGACCGTATGGGACTCCTGGCCTGTCGATGGGAGCGGTGCCTCCATGGTTGCTGGCCTATCCACCCAAAGGCGTTTTTTCTTTCATCATCCATGAGTGTCTAGCAGGGATGCCTTTTCTAAAGGGCCTGCATATGAAAAGCACAGCGAAGAAGCTCCCCCATCTGCAAGCCATCCCTTTGCTCAAACAGGAGTCCTTGTACATCGGCATCGATGTTGGGAAAATGCGGCACGTCGCCGGCTTTGTCTCTCTAACCTTGCTGGAGCGCCACCAACGTTTTGAGGCATGTCCTGCTCTGGCATTTGAGAACTCGCGCGACGGGTTTCATGCCCTTCGAGAACGTATCCTCGCCCTAGCGCCCTTGGAACACTGCTTCGTGCTGCTAGAAAAAACGGGACATTATCAAGGCCCTGGTTCAATACTTGCAGGAGCTGGATCTCCCGGTCTATTTGATGCATGTGCAGGAGCGGCCCAAAGGGATGATGAAAACGGACAAACGGGATGCCCTCGGTCTGGCTAATACGTTGTACAATCAGCTTGCTCTGGGTGTCCAAGTCATGGACAAAACACAATTGGTTCGGCGAGCCGTCCCCCCAACACCTGCTGCGGCCCAACTCAAAGGGTTCATTCGCCACCGCTACGAAGAGGATGAGCCACTTTCGCATTCTTCACCGTTTGTTGATGCAGATCGAGCGCATTTTAGAGATCAATCATCTGCAAACGGTGACCAAAGAGGTCGTCAAAAAAGCACGCGAACGACTGATCTTGGAATAGCCGCGCAGAGTGCTGAGGTGTCTCATTAGCGTTGGTTTTCTGCGAGAACAGAAGAGGGGCTGTTTACGCTAAGAACAACCTTCCCCTTACCACCTGACCCTGCCTGGCGTGCCAGACGGAAATGTTTTTTTCATGGCCCAGGGTGAGGAGCATCTCGCTAGCATTTTCTGCCCAGATGGGCAGGGTTATTCGTAAAGTGTGCTAGAGCAAAAGCAAGCAGGAGCCTTCTCGACTGAAAGATGCTGCTTGCTCTCGTTCCCGTTTCATCCCCGTCACTGCCTTGCTATCTGGCTCATAATACGCAGATCGGTGATCCTGCTATCCTCGGCAAGCATGAACGCCTTAGAGAGAACGATGGAGAGAATCTGGTCGCCCTCGAAAGGCAAGAAGAGTTGATTGGTTGCCGACCCGCTGCTGGGATGAGGGA
>JAFMRP010001613.1 GCA_017354095.1 Ktedonobacteraceae bacterium | reverse complement strand
CGCGTTCTGATAGGACAATGCTTCATTCTTCATCCCGCTACTTTTCCAGCCATGGGGACTCCGCGCAAGCCAACCAGAAAAGCTCGCTCGCAGGACATAGAACCAGCGCACGGCACGCTCCAGCGAATCGAGATCCGAACCATCATAGAGGCTCGCATGATAGCGATAATAGAGCGCCCGGCTATAGGGCAACGATCGTAGCCGCTCATAGAGCTCTTGTGGTTGATCCCGCAGCCACATCCAGCAATTGACCACATCCTGATTGAGGTCGTTATAAATCTCAACATGATGCTGCGGTGACTTTTGCATCAACACATGCGCCGCTCCGCCCATCGGCTCGACATAGACATCGTAGGCTCCAGCGGCAGGAAAAGCGGAAAGAATACGCCGAGCGCTATAATATTTCCCCCAATCCAGGGAAGAGGCGAGCGCACACCCTCTCGATTCGCAAGAGCAACCATCCTATCCAAACCTCCCCTCTTGCAACCAGATCCACGCCTCTTGTGGCGTCAATCCGTAATATTCACAGAAGAAATCGAACAGATCGCCGGCACGTCCCCAGGTATAGCAATACCAATGCGGATCGCTCCCGCCGAAGACCTGAAAACTGGGCCGCACATCCCCGCGATAGTGATGCCCTTTGAAGGGACAAGACCCCATCCCACGTTGATCAAGCGCTACATAGCGACCAATCACCGCCATGATATCCTGAGACTGGCACCATTCATGGATATGATGAACCCCCGACCTTGCTGACACTGGGCTCGCCAGCGTAGGGAAGGAACCCTCGCACCTCTCTTGAACTGTCATCGACTCAGGAACCCGGACACGCTGTATATGAGCCGCAACCCATGCGCAGCAATCGGCCACCGTCTCCCCAACTGGCAGCAGATCCCCATCAGAGGTCCGCAACAGAAAGGGATACCATCCCCCTGTTTGCCGATGGATCCCCAACGGTAAGCGTACCAGCGACCCCGGCCCGGTCGATAATCGGTCCTGTTTCGGGTAGAGCTCCATGCCCCAAGCTTGTGCGTAGGGCAATAGCCATGCCCGAACCCATGCTGCAGGCGTCGGCTCAGCCAGGAAAACGCGCAGATGCGCACCCCGACGAGACGCCTCGGGGAGACTCCAAACGCCTTGCGCCTCTAATTCAGCTGCCAACGCGTTCACATAGAGCAGCCCATCAGACCGATCATCATCAAAAATCGCAGAGATGCAGGTATCCAGAGCATCAAGCAGGTACGCACCAAGCGTGAAACGTCCCTGCAAATGCCCGATAATGAGTGCTGGGGAAAGCCGGGCACGCGACCGAGCATACGAGCCATCGAGATGCTGTACTGCATACGTGTCCCAGCAATGGACAAACAGAGAGCAATACGCCTGTACCAGATCAGCAGAAAGCGCGTACATCTAGAGCCACCCTTCCTCATCACTCTGTAGAGGCTGTATCCATATCCCATCGGTACGCTGAAACGAGAGCCCCAGCCACATCACCGGATCATACACTCGCTCTCCCCATACCGGACGGTACAGATCAAACAGGGCAGGATCCACCGATTCGCTATAGGCTCCATCAGCAGTCATCCCGACATAGAGTCCACTGGTCAGGTCAAAGCGCATCCCATCGGATCGAACGACATCAGCGCAACGTTGGCGCAGCAATTCAACCACCACTTTCCGATGACAGCGC
>JAFMRP010001612.1 GCA_017354095.1 Ktedonobacteraceae bacterium | reverse complement strand
TTTCGAACGCAGTCCTCGAATTCAGCAGCATCAGAGAGTGGATCCAGCCTGGCCCCGCACCACTCGCAGTTTGTTCGGCTATCCGCCAGACGATTTCTCTGTCCGCACGCTTTGCATATTCGCCAGAACAGATTGCTCTCCGATATTTTTGCCAGTCTTCGTGCTGCTATTCCAGTGCGGGCTTCCAGCATGTCTCCTATGCTGGGAAGCATGGCTTGTATAGTTCTCCGCTGACTCCAGATTTCTACCATGTGCAGCGCCATGGCTGGCCTGATCCTGCGCAAGTTTACGAATAGCGTTGCCTGCCCGAATATAACGTTCATAATCTTGCTCATGAACACCGAATTGAAGTCGGCCAGATCGGATGCCGCTTCGGCCGCGCCGCGCATATAATACCGGACGAGTTCGATGCGCTCATTGAGCAGATGACGCCGGGTTCTTACTTCTGACAAACGACGGGTGGTTGCGAGATCGTTCGTGACTACGTCCTGGACACGTTTCAATATGGCATCGACGTTTCCGGATGTCGGTGGAGCGACTTGGTACATCAGTTTCCCGCGAGCTGCGGGTACACTCAGTAGAAGCCGATGGGCCTGGTAGCCCAGCCTGGGCACGAAGGCCGACCGGAAGCGGGGTTCGCTCGCATCGTCAAAGTCAACGGCAAAGAAAACGGGAATTGCTGTAATCCCTGAAAGAGCGTGGTGCCTTGATGACATCACCTCCAGGCACGTAGTCAGATCCAGCATACACAGCCCGAACAAGAAATTTGCCTGGTGGGCAGTACGGATGACCGGCGAGCCCTGCCGCAGCTGAAGGAGCGATTCGACTACTCGCGGCGTAAGGGTGCCGCTTTTCTGATGGAATCTTTCTGCCTCGTCTGCAATGACAGAGGCCATAGTCTGGATGGGTCTGCCGGCAGTCGATACGAGTTCTGCAACAGTCTCGTCCATGGAGAATGGATAAGAATATGACCGCATAGATAGGCGTTCGCTCTCGGACAGACCCATTGTACCTGCTTGTTCACCTGATTAGGTAGCCGTGCTCCCGGTTCGCTATAAAGGAATCGGCCCATACGCGAGGGGATCTTCCTCTTATCGGAGTTATATACTGGTCACGCGCTGGTATATGGAAAAGAATCACGGAAATGCGTCCCGGGTATGGGCTTGCCACACGGTGCACGGTGGGCGGCCATAGCTGCCCTACCCAGTAGGAATAGAGTTCTCCCATAGTGATCAGGGCGGTCTCGTTACTTAGATTACGCACGGAATGCCAGGTGTTGGTGCCCGGGTCTTCTATCTCCAGCGCCGATGGATTATTCCCCGAATATACTAGCGTCAGCCCGCCGAAATCTGTATGTGCGGCCAGCGGTACGGGTTCGGATACTGGATAATAGTTGAGTACTAGCTTGCTGGAATGCGAGGAGAACCACAAATGGTCACTATCTGCTTTACTTATCTTGAGCATGTCCGACAGCGAATTATTAGCCTCTCGGCATATGGAAATCATCGAGTCCATATTCTCGGTAAGCAAATCGCTTAGCTGCGGATGGTCGGCAAAGAGCCGTGAAATGTGAGTGCCTGCTTTCCCTTCAGTGCTCGCTGGGCTTATCGCCAGACGCTCAAAGTCATCTCCACGTCCGCTAGGCCCGGTAGTCTTCTGACCGAGGTAGCCTGTCCAGTCGCCGGGGTCTGA
>JAFMRP010001611.1 GCA_017354095.1 Ktedonobacteraceae bacterium | reverse complement strand
GCTTCGCTCAGGCCGTCTGCAAGGAGTCTGGCGCATCTACCTTTGGTCAGGCGGTCGGAAAAGAATCCTCCGCAAGGGAGGGCCCTACATTTCCCGTGGGCGAGAGCCATATGTACCATGATAATTTGTTTATGTTCATCGAGCAGTGTGCAATTATCCCTTACTTGCAGTAGCAATGTACAATAAGAGTAGGAAACAGCATGGCAGGCCGCTCCTCGCACCTGTGAAGCATCTCTAGTGACACTAATACATGTATATCTAAAAGCTTGACGGATGACAATACAATATGATAAATAATAGTAACAATTCTGCTGTAAAATGTATCTTATCCTCTGCTCGATAAGGTACTTCCTTAAAGAGAGAGCTTTTTTTGGGAAACAGCCCTGCCCTCTTTAAATTTCGACCGCCGAGGATGCTGGCTTTTTTGTGTTCTTCAGGATGAGCTTGAAAGGGAGCCAGTTTTCGACTGTTGCGTGGTTTGCAGAGTGGGATCGCGCGGGGAGCAATTGTAAATGCTCAAATGCCTCGCATTGGTCACCAGTGTCGAAACGTGCCGACATACTCACGGAGGAATTTCTTTGTAATGGTCAATTTTGTATGGGTTCCCATTGTCGTGGGCCTTTTAGCCGTGCTGTTTGCAGTCTACCTTATATTCGATGTATTACGTAGAGATACCGGCACTCCCGGCATGCAAAAAATTGCCAATGCTATCTTTGCCGGAGCAACAGCTTTCTTAAATCGTCAATATAGGACCATCGGCGTACTTTCTATCGCGGCGGCGGTTCTCGTCTCTATCGCACTGGCCCTGCTTGGACAGGGCTCACAAGCAGATAAAATAAACCTGGCGTGGCATACGGGTGTGGCTTTCCTGGTCGGGGCCCTCTGTTCTGGCATCTCTGGCTACATCGGCATGTATGTCGCGGTCCAGTCAAATAGCCGCACTGCCAGCGCGGCCCGGCGCAGTCTCGGTGAGGCATTGGTGGTTGCTCTGCGTGGCGGAGCCGTCTCGGGCTTTCTGGTAGTTGCTCTCTCACTGCTGGGCGTCTCGGCCCTCTTTATGCTCTTCGGCGGCTTCGTGCAGCCGCAGCAGGCTCCCTCGCTGATCGTCGGCTTTGGTTTCGGCGCGAGCTTCGTGGCGCTCTTCGCCCAGCTTGGCGGCGGCATCTATACAAAGGCCGCCGACGTTGGTGCTGACCTGGTTGGTAAGGTTGAAGCCAATATTCCCGAAGACGATCCGCGCAACCCGGCTGTGATCGCTGACCTGGTGGGCGATAATGTTGGCGACTGCGCTGGCCGTGGCGCTGATCTCTTTGAATCAACCGCCGCCGAAAATATTGGTACGATGATCCTGGGCGCCAGTCTCTTCCAGGCTACCGGCAATATTGGCTGGATGCTCTTCCCGCTTGTGCTGGGCGCGTTCGGCGTGATTGCTTCGGCGATTGGTGTGCTCTATATTCGTCCCTCAGGCGTTGTCGAGCCAGACAAGGCCGCCGGGCGCGACCCCAGCCAGATCGCTATGAATCGTCTCAATATCGGCTTCTATATCACCTGCGTGCTCTCCGCCATTGGCGTCTTTGCCGGCAGCTACCTGCTGCTCGGCCAGAGTAACGCGTCCACCAGCTCGGGCACGCCAGCCTGGCTCTGGTTCGGTCTGGCCGGCTGTGTTGGCATTCTGTTGAGTGTGGCCTTCGTC
>JAFMRP010001610.1 GCA_017354095.1 Ktedonobacteraceae bacterium | reverse complement strand
CTGGTTCTGCCCACCATTGCAGCAGTTAGGGAGGTGGATCATTGTCGTGGAGGGTGGCTTTGATCGATTGGCGCTCCTTGCTGCTGGCGTCGCTGACGAGCATATCGTGTCGCTGGCCGGTACTACCCTGCAACCAGACTGGCTCCCTGCGCAGGTACAGGCGATTATCCTGGCGCTGGATGCTGACGCGACAGGACGCGCTGCCATGACCCGGCTGGTATCCGCACTGGAAACGCTGGGATTGCTCGTCATCACGTGTCCGCCAGAGGAGGATGGTCTGGGCAAGGACTGGAGCGAACGCTGGAGACGCGCTGGCATCGACGGCGTCGCCCCACTTTTCCAGCTCAGCACGTCGGTACAAGAGCGCCTGCGGCACCTTGCTGCCTAGCGATGCGCTCACGATCTTCCCCATGGAAAGGAGCATAGTATATGAAACACCCATCGCGCTCTCCCTTACCCACCCATGCGCAATCACAAGATGTACGTGCAGCCGCTGTTCGTATCGCCCAGCGCTTGCAACGACATCCACGGGTACTGGTGCTGGTCGATGCGGAGGCACAGCGACGCAGTCTCTTTTTCGCGACGGCCACACAGGTGCTGCGGCGCACTCGTCAGGAACAGCCACTACTGCTGCTGGTTCCTTATGGTATCCATCGACCGCTTCAGAGCAAGCAGCCGCGTGTTTCACGGGAACCGCACACCCAGGAAGAGGATGCTTCGCAGCCTGCTCTGGACGCGCGGATGCGTCTGGCCTCGTTGCGGGAGGTGCAGCTTCAGGTATGCACGCCAGCAGAACCCTTTCCCTATGCCGCCATGCTCATCTACGAACTGCCTGCCGAGCCTTCCTTGCTCATGCGACAGGTGCTGGCCGCCATTCCCCGAGCCTGTCGGCTGGTGGGATTCTGCCTTTCAAGCAGGCCGCTCTCACCCTACCCCTTCGGTTTTCAGACGGCGATCGACGCTCGATCGTCGCTCACACGGTAGGATCTCCTCGCGACCTGGGTTTCCTGAGGTCCTACTGATTTGTTGTGTATGCCATCATGATGGCAAGGGCCCCTTCTGCTCCTCTCTGCAACAAGCGAGCGGAAGGGGCCTCTAAAGTTCCTGGCAAGGATTGCCAGCGCCAGTATAGCATGGCTCCTTGCCTCAGTACAAGGAGGAACTATCATTCTTATGCAACCACATCTGTCCTGGAGTACTCCCGCAACACTCACCATCTCCTGGTCGCAAGGAATCTCGCGGCTGCTCTTGCCTCTGGATTCGCTACAGGAGCTGGAGGTGACGGATACCTGCTTTGCCCTGGCTCCTCATGGGCAAGCCATCGCCCGGCTCCATGAAGACCAGGTTCTACGAGTGCATCCTCTGCTCCCCAACTGGAAGATCGCAGGCAGTCCAGCTTTTGCCTGCCAGGGATCGATGGACGCCAGAACCATTCGTACCCTCGCCTGGTCGCCGGACCATCGTCTCCTGCTGGCACTCCTCTCCACCGGGGCCTGCACCCTCTTTGTCGCCATGGAGCATAGTCGCCTCCGTGGACACATACGGACCTGCTTTCCCTGTCCGTCCTTGCCTGCGGGAAAAGGAGCCGTCCCCCTCGCTTTCGCGCCACGCAGCCAGGCTGTCGCCATCGCGCAACACAACACCGTGGGTATCTGGGACAACCGCAGTGGCGAACAGATGGCCCAGCTCGGCGA
>JAFMRP010000430.1 GCA_017354095.1 Ktedonobacteraceae bacterium | reverse complement strand
ACTTCCCCACTGCAACAAAAACCTCGCGAGACGCGCAGCGCCGAGCAGTCAGGTAGACACTATTGAAAAACTTCTCTGGAAAATCCTCTCCTCAGAGCCGGTATAATCTAAATAGGCACAGCCGGGCACCCCACCTCGCGAACGCGAAACGTGTGCTATACTGTCTGTGATGTGTGCAGGTGCGCTTGCACACGCAGCAACAAGCCTCAAGAGGAGAGCACATCTCATGACAACACACGACGACGCCGTCACACACCTGAAGCGAACCCCACTCTACGAGCAGCACAAGGCCCTGGGCGCGCGCCTCGTCGAGTTCAGCGGCTGGGAAATGCCCGTACAATACAGTAGCATTATCGAAGAACACCAGGCAGTACGCACACATGCGGGCCTTTTCGATGTCAGCCATATGGGCGAATTCAAAGTCGAAGGACCGGACGCCGGAACCTTCCTGCAATATCTCGTGCCCAACGACGTCGCCCGCCTCTCACTGCATCAGGCCCTCTACACTCAACTCTGCCTGCCCAATGGCAATGTCATCGACGATCTGCTCATCTATCGGCTGGATGAACAACAGTATATGCTCGTCGTGAATGCTGGCAATATCGAAAAAGATCTGGCATGGGTCCAGGGACAGGCGCGGCGTTTCCAGCAGGTGATCGTCACCGATCAATCAGACACCACTGCCCTGCTTGCTCTGCAGGGACCGGCTGCGCAAGCGATCCTGCGGCCAATGACGGAGAGCGACCTGGCCAGCATCTCTTACTATCACTGCACCGCCGGCCTCGTCGATGGCGCTAACTGCATTATCTCGCGCACTGGTTATACAGGAGAAGATGGCTTTGAACTCTACTGCTCATCGATCGACGTGGTCAAACTATGGCGCGACCTGCTGGCTGCTGGTAAAGCGTACGGCCTGCTTCCGGCTGGATTGGGTGCGCGCGATACGCTGCGCCTGGAAGCCGGCATGTGCCTCTATGGCCACGAGCTTGACGAGCAGACGAATCCACTGGAGGCCCGGCTTGGCTGGACGGTCAAACTCACCAGGGGCGAATTTATTGGTCATGAGGCGCTGGCTCGCGTCAAAGCCGAGGGACCCCAACGCCTGCTTGTGGGCATCGAGATGACTGAGCGCGGCGTTCCCCGCGGCGGTTATGCCATCTACTCCGGCGAAGAACGTATCGGACAACTTACCAGCGGCTCACCCGGCCCTACCGTGGGCAAAAACATCGGCATGGGCTACGTTGTGGCAGAGCACGCCATTCCCAATAACGCCGTTCAGATCGACATTCGCGGCAAACGCGTGGCCGCAAAGCTCGTCACTCTACCTTTCTACAAACGCAAATAATGCTCATCTCAATACATCATTCCGATGGAGGAAACACTATGGCCAGTTTAAATCATCCGGCGAACCTGAAATACAGCACAACCGACGAGTGGATACGCGTTGAGGGCGACCAGGCTGTGATCGGCATCACCGACTATGCCCAGGACCAGCTCGGCGACGTCGTCTACGTAGAACTGCCCTGGCAGGGCGGGCCGAGCGTCGCCAAAGATGCCAAATTCGGCGATATCGAATCGGTAAAAGCTACATCCGAGCTCATTTCCCCTATTAGTGGCGAAATCGTCAGTGCCAACGAAGAGCTCAAAGATCACCCCGAACTGGTGAATGATGAGCCCTACGACAAAGGTTGGATGCTGGTCATCAAGTTCAGCAATCCCTCCGAACTCGATACCCTCATGAGTGCCGACGATTATTTAAAATACCTGCAAGGCCGCTAAACCTGTGAGGCCCCGCGCCCTGCTAACTCTCGTGCGCCACACAACATGTAAGGCCACCCCTCGCGGGTGGCCATCTGCCTGTCAAAGCCCATACAGATGCGGTATAATCATTACTAAATGTAAGATCACCCGCAAGAACCTCTCTGAAAACGGGTTGGAAATGGCTCCAGCAGCGGGCCAAACCCCAGTTTTTGGATAAGTATCAAGGGGTGGCTGGTGCCTTCATTCCATTTATAAACCAGAATCACATCATTTGACCCCGGAGCATGTACCAGCACACCTTCAGGGCAAAGCTCAAAAGGAAACCTTGTTGTATGAGTTATATACCAAACACGCCAGAAGAACAGCAGGCGATGCTAGAACACATGGGACTCTCCGGAATCCAGGATCTCCTGGCCACTGTCCCTGAAGAGGTGCGCTTGCATCGACAGCTCAAACTGCCCCCGGCCCTCTCTGAGCTTGACCTCAAGCGCCAGGTGGGCCGCATGGCTGCACAAAATAAAGATCTTGATCACACCATTTCATTCCTGGGCGCGGGCACCTACGATCACGCTGTCCCCAGCGTGGTGTCACACCTCCAGCGCCGCTCCGAATTCGTCACTTCCTATACCCCTTACCAGCCAGAGGTGAGCCAGGGCATGCTGCAAGCAATCTACGAATTCCAGACGATGGTCTGCCAGATCACCGGCCTGGATATCGCCAACGCTTCCCTCTACGATGGCTCAACCGCTATGGTTGAGGCCGTTCTGCTGGCCCTGGGACCAGGTGGACAGGGCGAAGTCGTTGTATCGACTGGCATTGATCCCCAATACCGGCGCGTTTTACAGACCTATGCTTTTGCCCGCGGCTTCACTATCAAAGAGGTACCAACCCATAATGGCCTGACTGACCTGGCAGCGCTGGAGGCCGCCGTTACTCCCACAACTGCCGCAGTTATCGTCCAGCAGCCCAACTTTTTCGGCTGCCTCGAAGACATGTGTGCCGTCGAGTCCATCACGCATAAGGGCAAGGCTCTCTTCGTCTCGGTCATTACCGAACCCGCTTCACTTGGCATCCTGGCCTCCCCCGGCGACTATGGCGCCGATCTGGCGGTGGGCGAGCTCATGAGCTTCGGCAACACGATGAGCTATGGCGCGCCCGCGCTCGGCTTTATGGCGGCACGGCAGAAGTTTATGCGCCTGTTGCCCGGTCGTCTTGTCGGGCAGACCGTTGAGGAGGGTGAGAAGAAGCAGACCGGTTACGTCCTGACCCTGCAAACGCGCGAACAGCATATTCGCCGCGAGCGTGCTACCTCCAACATCTGCACCAATCAGTCCCTGCTCGCTGTTGGCGCGACCATCTATCTGGCAACCCTGGGCAAACAGGGCTTCCGCGAGTTAGGTGAACTCTGCCTGCAAAAAGCACACTACGCTTTCTGCCAGATCACCTCTATTCCCGGCTATGAAGCGGCCTTCAGCAACTCCTTCTTCGATGAGTTCGTGATCAAACTGCCTGTCTCTACCACGCTGCTGCAGCAGCATCTCGCGCAGGCTGGCATCATCGGCGGCTATGCGCTGGGTGAGGCATATGCAGGCATGGACAACTATATGCTATTCTGTGTGACTGAAACTCGTACCAGGGAAGATATCGATCAGCTGGTGGGTGTGCTGAAGGAGGTACAAGCATGAGCGTTGAGAAGCTAATCTTTGAAAAGGGCGCGCCCGGCCGGCGTGCCGCCACACTGCCGGCGATGGATGTCCCGGCTGAGCCGCTGGAGGACCTGCTACCCGCGGGCCTGCTGCGTGAAGAGCCTGCGCCGCTGCCTGAGGTGAGTGAGATCGAGGTTGTGCGCCACTACACCCATCTGTCACAACGCAACTTCGGCGTTGATACGGGCTTCTATCCGCTCGGCTCATGCACCATGAAATATAATCCTAAAATTAATGAAGATATGGCCGCGCTGCCCGGTTTCGCACATATCCATCCCCTGCAGCCTGACAGTACCGTACAGGGCGCCATCCAGCTTGTCTACGAACTGGAGCAATACCTCTCTGAGATCGCCGGTATGGCACGCGTTACCCTGCAGCCTTCCGCCGGAGCTCATGGCGAACTGACCGGCTTGATGCTCATCAAAGCCTATCATCAAAGCCGCAATGAGCAGGGGCGCAACCTGGTGCTTATCCCCGATAACGCGCACGGCACCAATCCGGCCAGCGCGACTCTGTCCGGCTATAAAGCCGTGGAGGTGCGGACCGATCCCGCCACTGGCGGCATTGAGATGGACCACCTCAAGACGCTGCTGGAAAATCATGGCTCTCAGATCGCTGCCATTATGATGACGAATCCCAATACGCTGGGCCTCTTCGATGCCAATGTTCTGGAGATTGCGCGCCAGGTCCATGCCGTGGGTGGCCAGCTCTATTACGACGGTGCCAACGCCAACGCGGTGCTCGGCATTACCCGCCCCGGTGATATGGGCTTCGATGTCGTACACTTCAATCTGCACAAAACATGCAGCACTCCCCACGGCGGTGGCGGCCCTGGAGCCGGTCCCATCGGCGTCAAAGAGCATCTTGTGCCATTCTTGCCCGGACCCCTGCCTGCGAAGAATAAACGAGGCGAGTACTACTGGCAGGATGCCGGCCCGCGCTCTATTGGCAAGGTGCGTGCCAACAAGGGCAATTTCGGCGTCCTGGTGCGCGCCTACACCTACATCCGCAGCAACGGACCCGATGGCCTGCGCCATATCGCTGAAAGCGCTATTCTCAATGCTAACTATCTTAAGCACGAACTGGCCTCCGACTATGAGATCGCTTACCCACTGATATGCCAGCACGAGTTTGTCGCTACGGCCCGGCGCCAGAAGGAGGAACACGGCGTTACGGCCACCGATATCGCCAAACGTTTGCTCGATTTCGGCATGTATGCGCCAACCGTCTACTTCCCCCTCATTGTGCCCGAGGCTATGATGATCGAGCCGACTGAGACGGAGACGCGCGAGACGCTCGATGAGTTTGTCACGGTCATGCGTAATATCGCCGCGGAGGCGCGCGACAATCCAGAGATTGTCAAAACCGCTCCGCACACTACCGTCATTGGCCGACTGGACCAGGCTCTGGCGGCCCGCAAACCCAATCTGCGCTGGCAGCCCGGCCAGCAGGTCACCCACGGCGTCCAGGAATGATAATCCCACACGGGATTGGGTCTACGTCTGAAAAAACCAGCCTGCAGACATGTGCCGCAGGCTGGTTTTGATCCCCTGCCACGTTTTTCCTCCTTCTTACGATTACTTAACAGATAGAACTTATTTCAATAAATATTGAGGAAAATGCATGCAGCCACTTACTGAAGAATCTGGTCCTCATAGCGCCTATGCCGCGCTCTATGACCGCTATGCTTCATTGGTACTCTCATATATCTATCGCTTCCTATCCTGCCAGCAGGATGCCGAAGACATATTGACAGAGGTATTTCTCGCGGCCTTTAAAAATGAAAAACTAACCAGCCTCATTCCTGAACAG
>JAFMRP010001609.1 GCA_017354095.1 Ktedonobacteraceae bacterium | reverse complement strand
ACGCTCGAAGCAGCATTACACCAGAACAACGCAGACTACATTCTCAGCGCTTCGACCAGTTGCGTTGTGACTATCGTGCAGGATTATATCCGGCTTTTTGAAGATCTCAAACTAGAGGGCTGGCTCAGACGCACACGCGCCCTGGCCGAAAAGGTCATCGACTTCACCAGCTTCATGGATCGCGTTGTACTGCCCTCTGGCGTAACGCTACCCGTACAGCAGACGAAGCAGGTTGAATCCGTTACCTATCACGACTCTTGCCAGTCCTGCAACTGCCTGGGCCTGCGCTCCCAGGCACGGCGCGTCATCCGTGACGTGCTCAAGCTCGATCTACGCGAGATGCCACAATCCGATGTCTGCTGTGGCTTTGGTGGCTCCACCTCCATCGAACAGCCTGAGATTGCCAGGCGCCTGCTCAATAACAAGCTTCACAACGCCGAAAGCACCGGAGCAACTATACTTGTCGCCGATAATCCCGGCTGCTTGATGCACCTGCGCGGCGGCGTTGATGCCTCCGGGCGTCCTCTGCGCGTCCTGCATCTTGCCCAGCTCATCGCTGAGCACCTTTAGCCGATATGGCTGCCCCTGCCAGCTATTTGATCTGTCGCAGATCGAGCAGGGGCAGTCCTGTGCGCGCCATAACCAGTGCTGGCAATTGCTCAGAGGCCAGCGTGTCATAAGCGGCATGATCCATCTTGTAAGTCTTCACGGTCCTGGTGTTGGGCGCCCAGTTGATAATGTTTTCACCATCGCAAATCTCATACATGTATGCCTTAATCAGCCCCTTCCGACGAGCAATCATATTGCTATTGCTCAGCGCAAAGTAGCGGATATCTTGCCAGGCCATTGTAACAGTGTCGCGACCACAACGAGCGGTGATGCCATTATCATCAATATCCAGTTCCGGCAACATATAATAGCCGATAACAATGGCGATGAGGAATAGCATTGGATACATGAGGGCAATGCTCGCCAAAAGGATCGACAAACCACCTGAGCCTACGAAAAACAGATCTGATAGTGTATAGGGATTAGGAACCAGCCAGGGCACCTGTAGCAAGATCAAACCACCCACAAAAATGGCCAGCATAATAATGATGGTGGTGAGAAAGCCCCGCCTCAGGCGTCTCCGCACCTGTAATGGTAACGATATGGGTACGACATCGGTGACCGGCTGCTGCATCACTCGCGGGAGACTCGTCCCTGCCAGCACGGCCGCACGCTGCCGGCGCAACTTTTTTAAGCTCCTGCCCTGGGGCAAGACGAGCGCGATGTCGATGATGAATATGAGCAACGGAAGCGCCAGGCCAAAGATCATCAGGCCAAAACCCAAAGCCCCCTGAGATGATTCAATATACGTCGTTGTCTGGCTAAGGAATATGGTTATTGCTACGGCCAGTCCCATAAGGAAAAAAAAGACACGTATCCAGCGATAAAGCTCTTGAAATGGATCATAGCCACGCAGCATAGAATGTGTTCCCTTCATTTTCTCTGTGCAACAAACAGCGAAGTTGGTGCAAACTGGTCACCACGACAGATGGACAAGCTCGTTTGTGTCATTGATCAAGGCTATCTGCTGACCATCGCTGGGCCAGGCCAGCTTCTCAACCCTGAAGGCAACATGGCCGCGATAGAGCACTCGGAGCTGCTCTTTTCTCGCGCTATCCCAGATGCCTATTTGCCCGGAATCGGTCGTGG
>JAFMRP010001608.1 GCA_017354095.1 Ktedonobacteraceae bacterium | reverse complement strand
GCGCTCAAATGCGAAGACAGCGTGATCGTTGGCGCGCTGACGGATCGCCTCGTCAGCTACCGCCGCGTGAGTGGCGGCAAAAACGCCATCTGGACGATCGGCGAGTTTCTCAACCGCCTGCCGCGCAGCGGCACCACCAATCTGAACAGAGCGCTTTACGATCTTGGCAGAGCCGCGCCCGGGTCCGGCCTGACCATCATCATCTCTGATTTCCTGGCACCAGATGGCTACGAAACCGGCGTCCGCGCGGTACGCCAGTTGCGTCAGGAGATCGCACTTCTGCAGATTCTCGCGCCCGACGAACTCAACCCGCAGATTCAAGGCGATTGGCGCCTCCGGGACAGCGAGGGCACCGGTCAGGTCGAGGTCAGCATCTCATCCAATGTGCTGCAAGCCTATCAGCAGCGCCTCACCACCTTCACCGAGGCTCTGGCATCGTTCGCGCACAATAATATGGCAATTTACACATTGATCCCCAGTGACACCGAGATCATCGATGTGGTGCAACGCATACTACGACAGGTATCACTGGTGAAATAGAGAGGAGAGGCGAGTTCATGAATCTACTGGTTCCGGCTGCGCTCGCGTTCGGCCTCATTATTCCCATTATCCTCTTATTCTACTTTATGCGGCCTAAACGCCAGGAGCGCGTTATCGGCAGTACGCTGCTCTGGCGGCAGGTGCTCCAGGACCTGCAGGCCAGCCGTCCCTGGCAACGCCTGCGCGTTACACCGCTGCTCCTCCTACAATTGCTGGCCGCGATCATTATCGTGCTGGTGCTGACGCGCCCGGCTATCTTCAGTAGCAGCCCGGTGAGCGGCGACACCGTGATTGTGCTCCAATCTTCAGCCAGCATGCAAGCTACCGATGTCGCGCCAAGCCGCTTCGAGAAGGCCCGCAGCACCATCGCCGATTTCATCGATACGCTCGGCTCCAGCGACCACCTTTCGCTGATCACGATGGCACATACGCCACAGGTGCTGGTCGCCGGATCACAGGATAAAACGCTGCTCCAATCCAGGCTGCGTCAGGCACACGTCACCAACCAGGATGCCGACCTTGAGCAGGCGCTCTCGCTGGCATTCTCGCTGGTGGAGGGACATGCCAACCCGCAGATCCTGGTCATTGGCGATGGTCACGTCATCAACGCCAATCAGCAGCTCGTCGTGCCCGTCCCAGTGCGCTATCTGCGCGTCGGCACCGATGCCCCCAATGTTGCGCTCATGGCGCTTACCGCACGCGTACAGCACGGCAAGCTCATCGCCTTCGCCCAGGTCGCTAACTATAGCCACCAGCAGCGCTCCATCCCCGTCGAGCTCCACACCGATAATCAGCTGGTCGGCGTGCAGAATATTACGCTTGCCCCCGGAGCTTCGGGCGCGGTGCAATGGAACGCCATTCCCAGCTCGGCCCGCTTCCTGCACGCACGCCTGCTCTCTCAGGATGCCATGACCATCGATCACGAAGCCTGGGCGCTTGTCAACGGCTCCATCCAGGGACGCGTCCTGCTGGTCACCAAAGCAAATCGATATCTGGAAACAGCTCTGCGCCTGCAACGCAATGTCAGCCTTTTCGAGACGACGCCAGATAAATATGTCAAAGCCGATAACTACGATCTGACCATCTTCGACGGCTTCGCGCCACCCACCCTGCCACAAGGTGCTGTTTTCTTTGTCAATCCTCCCAAAGGTACCTACGCCTT
>JAFMRP010001607.1 GCA_017354095.1 Ktedonobacteraceae bacterium | reverse complement strand
CGCAAGATTGGTCCGCAGGAGCGGAATCGACTGGATCTGTCGAGCTGGTCCGTGGCCTTTAATGGCGCTGAGCCGATCTTTCACGGGACATTGGAACGATTTGCCGCGACCTTTGCCGGATGCGGTTTCAGGCGAGAAGCTTTCTATCCCTGTTATGGCCTGGCTGAGGCGACTCTGCTGGTCTCGGCAGGCCCGAGCAAAGTTAACGAGCCTCGTCATCAGGAGACAAGCGCAGCTCAGGATCACCAGAGGGCAAGAGTTGGATGTGGACAGCTCCTGCCGGGTGAACATGTGCTCATCGTCGACCCCGAGTCCTCGACGCCGTGTTCGGTTGGAATTGTGGGAGAGATCTGGGTTTCGGGGCCGAACGTCGCGCACGGATATTGGAATAACGAGCGCGAAACGGAGCGGACATTCAGGGCAAATCTGAGAGAGAAGCGAGAAGGCCCGTTCCTGCGAACCGGGGATCTCGGATATATCAAGGATGGCGAGCTGTTCGTGGCAGGGCGAATCAAGGATTTGATCGTCATTCGCGGGCGTAACCATTATCCACAGGATATCGAATTGACCGTTCAACAGTCAGACTCGGAATTGGAGTCGGGTGCCTGCGCTGCCTTTTCCATAGAACGAGAAGACGAAGAGCGATTGGTCATACTTAAAGAGATAAGTCGCAGAATTGGGGACCCGAACTCTCTGATTGAATCCATTCGCGAGGCCATAGCGAGAGAGCATGAGATTCAGGCACAGGCCATCGTCCTGGTAGATAAAGGCAGTATCCCCAAGACTACCAGCGGCAAGATCCAGCGGTACGAATGCCGGGATCGATACCTGGCAGGGGGATTGGCGACCATACTTGAATGGCGCGAGAACCCGGCGCCGGAGACCGAACCGGTGGACTCGCATTCCGCTGACAGGCTGCTCACTGTCGATGTCATCGCGAGAGAGGCCATCCAGGCCAGCCTCTTGTCATTTTTCGCGGGAAGGCTGGGGCGCCGCGCCACGCAGATCGATATTGCTAAGCCCTTACTCAACTATGGAGTCGACTCGCTGACGGCGATAGAGGTATCTCATCATCTCGAGTCAACATTCGGCGTGCGCATGTCCCCGGCGGATCTACTCGAAGATGCCACCATCGGACGGCTCGCACGGCATGCGGTAGCCGAGCTCAAAAAAAATTCACGCGACACAAAGCCAGCCGTTACGCCTATGCCAAGAGAGGCGGCCCAGCATCCGCTCTCATATGGCCAGAGAAGCTTGTGGTTTTTGTATCAGCTCGCGCCTCTCAGTGGGGCTTACAACGTGGCATCGGCTGTGAGGATTCGATCGGCTCTGGATGTGGGAGCTTTGAGATGTGCGCTGCAGAAGATAGTAGATCGTCACGATTCACTACGGACTACCTTTCTATCCCGGGAGGGAGAACCGTTACAGCGAGTGCATCAGAGATCGGAAGTTCTGTTGCTTGAGAGCGACGCATCTTCCTGGAGTGACGAATTGCTGGATGAGCATCTGGTCGAGGAGGCCCATCGCCCATTCGATCTGGAGCAGGGGCCTCTGCTGAGAGTGAGCCTTTTCACCAGATCGCCGCAGGAGCGTATTCTGCTCGTAGTCGCGCATCATATCGTGGTTGATCTCTGGTCGATGGGAGTGCTGATACACGAGTTGTATCTCTTCTATCGGTCGGAGAATGATGGGAAGGCCATGGC
>JAFMRP010001606.1 GCA_017354095.1 Ktedonobacteraceae bacterium | reverse complement strand
GGCTTCCTCAGCCTGTTGCGCCGCGACCGCCTGCTCGTACACATCCAACTCTACTGGGGAGAACGCCTGGAAGAATGCCTCGACCACCTGGGCATCCACCGCATCTGCCGGGATGAATTGGCACACGGGCACCCGATACAGTTGCCGCAGATAGTTGCAGAGGTAGCGAGGGCCGTGTTTGTATTGAATGACCATCCGGTGTCCACACTCGCCGCACGCCATCATGCCCTGCAAGAGGGCGGCTCCAGGACGTGGGACCCCACGCGTCTTGTTGCGGTCGTAGGCGGCGTAATGGTCGGCGAGCATCTTCTGGATCTGCTCAAAGGTGGACCAGGAAATGTACGCGGGGTAGACATCGGGGACGCGAATCTTCCACTCTTCCTGTGGGAACCGGACCTGTTTCGCACGAGGGGAGGCCGGATCGGTGTGGACGGTACGCGTGCGGCCATAGACAAAGGCCCCTGCGTAGGCTGGGTTTTTGAGAATTTGCAGGATGGCTGCCACGGTGGGGCGCTTCCAGACCAGATCGCCGAAGCGATCGCGCCGCGGCAGCAAGAGGTCGTGGTGGTTGAGAAACTCCAGCACCTTGCTCGCTGAGCGTTTTTGCAGAAAGGTCGCGAAGATGAGCTGAAGGCGATCGTGCACCTCTTGATGCGGGTCCTGGTGCACGCGTCCAGCGGCATCACGTATGAGGCCAACAGGCAGGGTCAGTGCAAGTTCGCCGCGACGAGCCTTGTTCAAGAGCCCAGCGGTCATGCGGGCGCGGATGGTATGCAACTCCAATTCAGAGAGTTGGCCTTTTAAGCCGAGCAGTAAGCGGCCATTGGTCGATCCTGGATCGTAGACCCCCTCTTGATCGGCAATGAGACAGTCGCGATACCCGCACACATCCAGCAGCGGATACCAATCCGAGCAATTGCGCGAGAGCCGAGTCACGTCCGACGAGAGGATGATGCCCGCCTGCCCCAACGTCACCTTCGTCACCAATTCCTGGAACCCGCTGCGATGTTGCGCGGATGCGCCAGTTAAGCCCAAGTCGGCATCGATCACTTCGATATCCTCAGCCCTCCAGCCCAGGCTTTGAGCGCGCTGTTCGAGGGCGTATTGCAGTCGGAGGCTTTCCTGGTTGAAGAGCACTTGGGTGAGCGTGGACTGTCGCACGTAAATCATGGCCTTTTTCTGGAGATGTGCTGGCGTAATCAGTTCGGAGACAGTCATGGATCACCTCCTGAAAGATCGACGAGAGGTCGGCTGTGATGCGTTGTTGCAATTCGGGGGACAAGCTTTTCCAGAGGTCGGCGGGAGGAGTGGACATAGCGCCTCGCAATCCTCAGCCACTCTTAGCAGATCGGTAACAGCATCGAAGGTCAGTTTGGTACAAGCTGGTGGCTGAGCTACTGCGAGTGTAGTCGACGCCAGGGGAATGCGCAAGACCATGCCGTCGCGATAGGCCACGAACACCTGGCCAGGACTGTGAGGAGGCGAGCTGATAGAAAGCAATGGAAAACGCTGGCCGAAGAGGGGATGCCTGGGGTCAGTGACCTCGATATCTTTCCGTTCCTCTTCCTCCGGGTTCTTGAAGGGGGCATTGAGTTGATAGCTCGTTTGACAATGTTCAGCATGACATATTGTTGAAGTGCCTGGCAGAACGAATTGCCGATCAACGCCTTCTGAAGCTCATCAAATGCTTCCTCAAAGCAGGA
>JAFMRP010001605.1 GCA_017354095.1 Ktedonobacteraceae bacterium | reverse complement strand
CGCTACGATGGAATGATCAAAGATGGAATGATCATCTGGAAGTGGAGTGGACATCTCCTTTGTGTTGTTCTATAGTAGAGAGAGAAACCAATAACGAGTGATTTCTCAGTGCTGCCAGAGCTTTCTCGGGAGGCGGTGCCGTATGACCCAAAAGCAACGGAAGCATCAGATGAGAGAAACTCATTACCAGCGAGCCATTGAATCCACGGGAATGGGGATCTACTATCGCGACCTTGCCAGTCGACATGTGGTCTGGAGTGACGAGGCAAAAGCCATCCTGGGCTTACCAGCAGAGGCAGAGGAGAGTTGCGATCTGTTGCTCTCGGTGACCCATCCCGAGGATCGCGAACGGTTGGCGCAGTTCCTGGCGGAAGTGGATACCGGTCCGTTGGAAGGAGGAATCGAACATCGTGTCATCTGGCCGGATGGAAGCCTGCATTGGGTGCTCGCCAGAAGAGGGATTCTCCGTAATGAGCAAGGGGAGCCCGTTCGCCTGCTGGGAGTGACGGTTGATATCACAGCGCTCAAACATGCCGAAGAACGGCAGCGGCAGGCAGACCGCCAAGCCCAGCACGCCCTCCAAACGGCCCATGAGCACAGCCAGAGACTGGTAAAGGAACTGGAACGCAAACAAGCTTTTCTCGATGCCATTATGGAGCAGGCTCCCTCGGCTCTGGTGATCGTGGAGGCTCCTTCCGGCAAGATCCTGCGCTATAATCAAGCCGCCAGGAAGCTGTTGGACCAGGATCTGCTGGAGAGCCAGCATTACCTACAATACCCTCCCCGCTGGCATGAGGATGGTACGCTCTTTCGCCGAGAGGAGTATCCTCTGGTCCGCGCACTAGTCAAGGAAGAAGTCGTGATCCGAGAACCGATGTGTTGCCGGTTCTCAGACGGCAGGATGAGGCATGTGGAGGTCAGCGCGGCGCCAGTGTACGACGAAGCGGGCCGGATGCTGGTCGCCGTGGCCACCTTTATCGATGTCTCCGAGCGCTTCGAACTCGAACGCAAGAAAGATGCCTTTATCTGCGTCGCCGGTCATGAACTGCGTACCCCTTTGACGAGTATCAAAGGGAGCCTGCAACTGATGCAACGCTACCTGCTGCGGTTGCTCACCGGACAGCCCGAGGATGATACCAAGACGAAACGCATGGTGGAACAACTGGCACGGTGGAACGAACGTGCCCTGCGTCAGGCGGACGTGGAGAGCCGACTGGTCAACGATCTGTTGGACGCGACGCGCCTGCAAAGCGGGGAGCTGCGCATCTGCCCACACCCCTGCAATCTGGTGCAGGTCGTGCAGCAGGAGGTGGAGGATCTCCAGGCAGCGGCGCGGGCGCGCGTAATTGAGCTTGACCTGCCGGAGACAGAGGAGATCCCCGTCTTGGCGGACGAGGTGCGCATCGGGCAGGTCGTGGCCAACTTTGTGACCAATGCCCTCAAATACTCACCGGCACACGAGCCGGTGCAGGTCGGTCTTGCGCATGCGGGAAAGCAAGCGCGAGTGTGGGTGAGAGATTATGGAATGGGGCTCTCGCCGGAGGCTCAGCGCACGATCTGGGATCGTTTTCGCCCGGTCACCACCTTTGCCGAGTATAGCGGGATCGGGGTGAGTGGTCTCGGGCTCGGGTTGCATATCAGCCGAGAGCTCATCGAGCAACACGGAGGAGAAACGGGGGTGGAGAGTGTCCCTGGAGAGGGGTCG
>JAFMRP010001604.1 GCA_017354095.1 Ktedonobacteraceae bacterium | reverse complement strand
CTGCTGCTGGATGGTCCGCACAGCCTGAGACTGGTGCAGGTTGCCAGCAGGCAGCAAACGGTACTGTTGAGCGATGGTAGTTCCAGTTCCCAGCCAGAAACAGTCGTGCCATCGACAGCCACCAACACCCTGCTGCAACCTGTTCCCAACAGCATCTGGGCCGCAGATAGCCGTCATTTTCTCTTTCTGACACAGCAGCGACAGTTATGGCAGAACCAGTCCCTCAAAGGGGGCCAGGGATTGTATACTGTGACTATTAATGATCATGGTCAGGCTCAAGGTAGGCCTGTGCTGGTTGATAGTGGAAAAGATAGCCAGGCTGGATGGACCTATCAGGACCCCAACACGTCCTTTTTATACTAAGAATAGGCAGGTTCGTTCATCCAAGCAAGAAAGGAAAGGAGAGCAGTCATGGATCCACGAGAGTCAGAAGAGTTCTTTGACGATGATCTGGATGAAGAAGAAGAGTATGACGATCTGGACGAAGAGGAGGAGTACGACGACATGGAGCTGCTGGAACGCCTGGAAACGCTGCGAGAGGATATGGAGGAGATGGGCGTCACCACGCTGGCCGAAGTGATCGAGCGTATCGAAGAATTGCATGAAAAGCTTGACGCGAGGCGGTAGGACGCATACATAGTCAGCACATACGACCTGAGGGGTGGCTCTACATGTTTCCCGCGCCACCCGGAATATGAAGTTTTACAAAATAGCAGGATATATAGAGATTGAGGGAGGGTACAGACAAGGGCAGAGCTACAGGGTCCAGTGGGAAGCCTACGGGCTCTCGCTAAAGCGAGTTACTGCCCTGGGGCTCGGGTAGGTCAGTTAGCAGCCAGGTCAGTCAGTCTACGGGTTCCCTTTTGCTCTCCATATACCGCGATAAATTTTTAAGCTTCATATTTCGGATGGCGTGCAAGGAAATGGTGCGGGTTGTTTCCTGGTTATGCGCCGCCGAGATAGGCCTGGCGGACAAGATCGTTGGTCAACAGGTTAGAAGCCGTGTCGCTCAGCACGATTTTGCCTGTTTGCAAAACGTAGCCACGGTCGGCCAGAGCCAGCGCCATGGAAGCATTTTGCTCAACCAGAAAGATCGTGACGCCCTCTTTACGAATACGCTGGATGGTGCTGAAGACCGTTTCCACCAGGATAGGTGACAGGCCCATCGACGGCTCATCCATGCACATCATACGGGGTCGAGACATCAGCGCGCGCGCCATAGCCAGCATCTGCTGCTCACCGCCCGACATCGTGCCGGCCACCTGCTTCAGACGTTCCCGTACGCGGGGAAAAATCTGGCAGACATGATCCAGGTCCTCTTTAAACTCAGCGCGATTGTTGCGTGTATAGGCGCCAAGTTCCAGATTTTCCAGAACCGTCATGCGGGGGAAAATACGCCGCCCTTCTGGCACCAGGGCCAGGCCACCACCGACAATATCGCCGGGCAGCCTGCGCTCTATTGGCCGATCCTCGAAAACGACCGATCCAGAGCGTGGGCGCACCAGGCCGAAGATCGTCTTCATCGTAGTCGTCTTGCCGGCGGCATTTGCGCCCAGCAAGCAGACAATCTCGCCCTTTTCCACACTTAGCGAGACATCCTGCAAGACGTGGCTTGGGCCATAGTAGGTGTTCACATTTACAAGACTTAGCATGCTCAGACCTCGAATGGTAGTAGTGGCATTTAGCCTGTTTCCCCGGTAGTAGG
>JAFMRP010001603.1 GCA_017354095.1 Ktedonobacteraceae bacterium | reverse complement strand
CACGGCCAGCATGCCAATTGAATTCCAATAGCGGCGAAAATCGCGCGTGGGGGTATAGTAAGCGGAGAGTTGAATGATCGGCGGTAAGAATAGTACGAATACGGTATTGGGATCAAGGACAATTGCGGGCAAACCGGGTACCAGGCTGATGGCCAGTCCACCCAACACGAGCAATATTGGATAGGGGATACCGATTTTGTGAGCGATAGCCGTGAGTGCAAGCATAACCGCGAGCAGGGCCAGAACAATTTCGACACTCACCAGGGAATCTCCTCCTTCTGCGTGGAACCATAGATAGATTTGTGCATGCCGTAGAAACTATATCACAACAATCGGATTCCAGGCTACACAGCGTTTTTGTTTTTCGTTTCTGGTGGAACCGCGAGGACGTCTTTAGGAAAGGCAATGGGCACGAAGGGCAACCTCAAGGGCCCTGCTCCGCCACTCTACCTCCCCTTACCCCTACAGATCCGGGACAATCTTTCCCGAGCACGTTTCGGGTTTCTGCACTGGGGGAACCGGCTGGTGGCGTCGCATTTTTGGCTTCGCCACCAGTCGCAAAGGAGGATGTGAGGTGTTACTGCCAGCGCAGCCACGCGGAGCGGAGGCGATTACGGGCCAGGCTCAGACCGGTGGCCAGCGCCAGCAGCGTGCCGCCGATGACGGTCAGCGCCACCGAAGGTGGAATAGCGAGCGATGGCAGGAACAGGGCGTGGATCGCACTCACAATCACCAGGGCGGCTCCGCTGAGGACAAAGGTGCGCATCCGCGCAATGATGCCGAGCAGGAAGAGAGCCAGCGACTCACCCGCCAGCAGCAGCGTCGGAGACAGATTATCATTGCTGAAGCTGAGCGAGAGCGAGGGCAGGAGCAACAGCGCGGCCCCAAGCAAGGCGCAGATCTGGCCGAAGCGGTGATGATCGGACAGCACCTCGTCGCGCATCAGGAAAGGAGCCACCACCACCAGGTAGCTTGCCGGAGCGATAGCCAGCAGATCGAGACGCGTGATCCCAGGGGTGTGCATCTCCCAGGCAACGACCAGCGAAACCAGCAGTCCTACCGTATAGAGGCACCAGCGAAGCACCTCCGCCCGCTGAGAAAGGGAGCCAAGCCAGTAGAGCAGAGCAGCCAGAACAAACAGGGCCAAAGCGCCCGCGTGAGCCAGCAGGGTATCGCTGCTCGATAGACCGCCGAGCAGTATGCTCGCCAGCACAACACAGATCTGGCCACCCAATCCCGCCCAATCATGCACGCGGACCTGTGGCTCCAGGCCGGGGAAGGGCGAAACAACGCGCCAGAGGTAACGCGCGCCAAAGAACAGCACGCAGAGCAGGCTGAGGGCCAGCACAGTCTGCCAGGACGGCAGCTGCTCTACGTATATAGCCCAGGCGACCAGGCCAGCCGATATCAGCATGCGTACAGGAACACGTGACACCAGCGCAATGATAAGGGCAAGCAGCGCGAAAACGAGCAGGCTGAGAGCAATGAAGTCAGCAGAAACCGGTTGAATGAGTGGCTGCATATTCCAGGCGCCAACGGTCAGGCTAGTGAAAAGCGCGGTGATATACCAGGGCCACGACCAGGTTAACGTATTGGGAATAGCACCCCACCAGAGAGCGGGCTTCGCCGGTTTGAAGAGGTAGCCGCACAACAGGCCCAGCAGAGCAGCGCCAATCGTCACAGCGACAGGGTAGTAGATGGTAGT
>JAFMRP010001602.1 GCA_017354095.1 Ktedonobacteraceae bacterium | reverse complement strand
CACAGCGCCTCTACCTCAGCCAGAATATGGCTGGACAGGAAAACGGTGCGCCCCTGCTTCTTTTCCTCTGCAATACATTCCCGGAATACGGCCTCCATTAACGGATCAAGGCCAGAGGTAGGTTCATCCAGGATCAGCAGTTCTACCCTGGAGGCCAGCGCTGCCACCAGCGCTACTTTCTGCCGGTTGCCCTTGGAGTAGGTGCGTGCCATCTTCCCTGGATCTAGCTCGAAACGTTCCAGTAGCTCTGCGCGGCGACGCGAGTCGAGATTGCCGCGCAACCGGCCAAGCAGGTCGATAATCTCGCCGCCGGTCAAATTCGGCCAGAGCGTGACATCTCCAGGAACGTAGGCCAGGCGGCGATGCAGTGCGACCGCATCCTTCCACGGGTCGCTGCCAAGCAGCCGGGTCTCTCCAGCGTCGGCTCGTAGCAGCCCAAGCAGGATGCGGATAGTGGTGGTTTTTCCGGCCCCATTGGGACCCAGAAAGCCATGCACTTCGCCAGTACGAACGGATAGATTGAGCCCGTCCAGGGCGCGGGTCCGACCGAACGACTTGGTCAGGCCGGATACCGATATCGCGGTTGTCATGAGTAATCATCTCCACGCTATTCACAACAAGCGTATTAAAGGGTTGCCTCGTTATATTTGCGTTCAAGGATCGCTGCAAACTGGTCGAGCAACTGGTCAAAGGTCCGCGCGACCTCCTCCAGCGCTTCAGGATCGGGCGGTCCCTCCGGCTCGAAAGTGCGATGCAAGGTCTCCGCGAGTCTTTTGACCATCTCTTCAGGTGAGAACTGATAGTCAGGCGACAGGATCTGGTTCACAACAAAAAAGCCGCTAAAAATTGCAGCCATCATCGCAATCTGGGTCTGTATGTCGGCATCGGTGCGCAGCAGGCCCTTGTTCCGCAGCTGTTCCAGGTAGATTCTGGAGGTTTCCATGCGGAACTGCACAACCTCTTGCCAGATATCGGAGCGCCTGAGCTCACCCAGCGTTTCGGGATCACTCATTAGCATCAACACGTTGTTGACGGCAATCGAAACGACATGCCTGGTCAGCGCACTGAGCGTGATCCCTGTAGGATCATCCGCCAGGCGCTGTCTGAGATCCGCCAGGATCGACCGCCACTCGCGCAGTATCAGCGCCTCAAAGAGAGCCTCGCGCGTCTTCCAGTGCAGGTAGATCGTTCCCTTAGCCACGCCAGCCTGCCTGGAGATATCGTCGATCGTGGTTTTTTTGTAACCCCAGCGCCGCAAAAGCTCCCCTGCCGCGTCCAGAATGCGGTCGGCCCTTGCCTTTCGTTTCAATCGCTCTTTGTCTGAACCCTGCTCCTTTTCACCTCGCCTCGGCAATCTCTATCTTCCTCCTTCTTTTTGTGACTAAATAAGGCTATTTGGTCATAATGATTGGTTAGTCATGATTATAATGCTGACGTGGAAAAAAATCAAGGGGAAAGAAAAAAATTCTCAGGCCCTCCCTGAGCGAAGCGCGCCGCGCCAACGCCGATCAAGAGTGTGAAGGGTTGAAGGGTTGTGAAAGGTCGGTGAAGAGTTTGGTGAAGGGTTGCATCGGCTCTGCAGGCCGTGTGAAGGGTTGTGAAGGGTTCCGTACGGGATTTGGCCACCCCTTTCATACCACGTGGGTGGGATGTGGTGCGTGCACATGTCACATCCCACCCACATTATATAAAACCTGGCGAGGCG
>JAFMRP010001601.1 GCA_017354095.1 Ktedonobacteraceae bacterium | reverse complement strand
TAACATATCGTTTCACTCTTTCGAGCGAAGCCCCGGGATCGCATAATGTTCCTCTTAGCCAAGCCAAAAAAGTATGTGAGGGATTTCGGCCTCTCGATTCGCAACTGGTGCGCACAAAAAGACAACCCAGAACTGCCGGATTACCTGATGGCATACAATACATTTATGTAAGCAAAGTATTTGCTCAAGTAGTAAATGATGATAATGAGTTTCGTGACACAGAAACCACAGAGACGGGACCAGATGGCGCCCTCCCAACAACTGCTCCAGGCACTTTCACGCTGTTTTATTTGGGAAACGATTCAACGGGCTATGGGCTCTGCTTTTTGACTGTTGGCATCAATTGGCCCGCTGGCTAATCAAACATGAGGGGCCTTAACAGTGGGCTCCTCTTCATCTTTTTCACTTTTCTTCGCTTTTCGCACAGGACCAGATATTTGAATACCATAGGAGTGGTCCGCCTCCACAAAAGGCGGGCCACTCCTGCCTTATTCGTCAGTTTTTTGTTGTGATCGGTAAACAAAGCCTAAGGTTGAGAAGATGGCTGCAAGAGCAGTGCTCAGCGCTGTGACGGCGGTAAGCCCCAGGATAAACATGAACTAGTACATAGAGGGAGAACTTTCTCCATGATTAAGTGAGCCCCGTATAGGTCCACTTGATAGGCTTGGCCATTGTGACATTGTAGTAGGCAATAAAAGCCAGGATCTGGTTGCGTAAGTCCTCAAGCGAGGTGAAGTTACCGCGTTTGAGCAGCTTGCGCACCAGAATACTCAACCAGATTTCCACCTGATTCATCCAGGATGCGTGTTTGGGTGTGTAATAGAACACCACCTGATGAGTCGGATCATGCAAGAACGCCGCCCGGCTTTCCATCGAGCGCTGGATGCCACTCTTGCCTTTCACGCCCAACGTCTCCTGGTCAATCCCTTCCCGTCGTGCGATCCAGCGCACCAGCGCTTCAGATTGATGGATATTTAAGTTGTCGAGCACGAGATGCCACTTCGTCACCTGAGGATCGCTCTCGATCAGGCGTTGGAGGTGGGCAAGCGCGTCTTCCTCATTGCGAGTCGGTCCACACGTTGGTTCGATGACCTGTCCGGTCACGACATCGAAATTGATGAACCAGGACAAGGTCCCATGCCGGATATATTCAAACTCGCGGCGCAGGACATGACCTGGCTGCATCGGCAGGTCGGGGTGTTTGCGCTCCAAGGCTTGCACGCCGGTCAACTCATCCATACTGATCGTGCGCTCCCCCTGTTTGGCTCGTTCAGTGGCCTTGGCATAGACCTGACAGCCCTCGACGATTTTCTCTTCCCGCCGTTCGTCGGCAACCTCCGTCAACCAATACCGGAAGCGGTGCGGTTGCAACTCCCTTTTTTCAGCAGATAGGAGGCATGCCGGGGAGAGATTTGCTCAACAATCCCTCTGGCTTTCAGTTCGTCAGCGATTTCTCGCCCCGTCCACTGGCTGATCGGGCGTTCGGACTTTATCGGGGCCTCACATGCCAAGGCGGCGATCTGACAGCGTTGCTCAGCGGTGATCTTCGCTGGGCTGCCCGGTCGGGGCGCATCTTGCAAGCGCTCTGCGATGCTAAGCATCTCCAGGTCGATGCTTTGCAGTCCTACCCAGCGATTGCGCCACAAGCGAACGGTATCCACATGGATGGCCAGTTCCTGGGCAATGTGCGCATTGGAGTGCCCCTC
>JAFMRP010001600.1 GCA_017354095.1 Ktedonobacteraceae bacterium | reverse complement strand
GGGGTCCAAGCTCGTGATCATAGTTGGGGAGGCGTTGAGCGTCGATATCCAGCGAGCGTTGTAGTTCTGGCGTCACGCGTGCGTGGTTGAGCGATTGCGAACAGAGTTCGGCCAGTTTCTCGATGTTCGCGCGGTAGTGCTTAATCACCTGGCCGCGCTGCAGGCGCAGCGCCGTCATTAGCGTATCGGGACCGACGAAGGGATTGCCATCCTGGTCGCCGCCGATCCAGGAGCCAAGGCGCAGGAATGCCGGAATGCGGGCGCCGGGGTAGGCTGTGCTGAGCAGCTCCTCAAATTCGGCATACAGGTCGGGCACGGCCTCATACAGCACCTCATCCAGGTAGTAGATGCCCATCTTCATCTCATCGATTGGCTGGGGACGCACGTGGCGTACAGCATCGGTGCGCCAGAGCAGGTCGATGGTGCTTTCCAGATCGCGCTGCCAGTGTGCCTGCTGTCGCGGCGTCATCATCTCGTGGGTATCGTGGATCTCCAGCAGTTCGGCGACGCGGTGTGCTTTGGTAATCAGGCTGCGCCGCGTGGCCTCGGTGGGATGAGCGGTAAAGACGAGATCAATCGAGAGCTGGTCGAGCAGCTGCTGGATGCTGGTGATATCCAGATGTTTCTCGCGTAAAAAATTGACCAGGGCCGCGAGCGAGCCGCGCTGCGGTTGATCGGCGTTGCTGGTCTCATGGGCGCGTCTGCGGCGGATGCGGTGGTATTGTTCAGCGGTATTGACCAGGTGAAAATAGACTGTGAATGCGCGTATAACGCCGATAGCGGTATCCAGATCGCAGCTATTCACGATCTGTGTGATTTCTGAGGAGAGGCGATCGATCTCCGCGTTCAGCTGTTCTGTATCTTCGACCGAGCCGCCGGCCAGGCGTTCGGTGCAATCGCGCAGGAGTTTACAATCCTTGCGCAGCCGTTCCACGGTATCGAAGACGGCCAGCCCACCGTGTCGTCGAATTGCCAGGCCCAGCGCGTTGCCCAGTGTTCTGATATCCTGGCGGAGAGGGGCATCTTTCTCTTTGCGATAGTCGAGTACTGACATAACTGACGAGTCCTCCAAAGGTTGACCACTCTCATAGAGGTTCGTGGCGGCGCGTCCTCGTGCCTCCTTGTTTTCTTTTCCGGTATCATTCTAGCATATTCGTCGTGGACTATTGTCCTGTGCATATTGCACATAGGTGGTGTGTAGCAGTCTGCACGCAGAGTCTCATAAGTGTTCACTTAAGCTCACGCCTCGCCGCCCTCTTGTCCAGCGCGCCTCCTTGATAGACCGTCAGAAACGCTGCTGGCGCAGCTACGCTTCGCGTCATCTGACGGAGAGGCGTTCCCGCTGCGCGGTCAGTCGGGCTGCAAGGAAGCGCCTGCGGCGGCTCGAGGAAGAAAAAAGACGCAGGAGGGCGCCAGCCCTCCTGCACCTCCCGGATTTCAGGGGTGGTCTTGCATATCCGTAGGGAGAAAGTGGAAGGTTTGCTGTAAGGGGAGAGGGTTGTTCATGCAGGGGTGGGGGATTTTGTGGTGCAATGTGCATGATAAAGTTTTGGGATTTGTGCATATTGTACAAATTTTGGGGTGGTTCTTCTCATAGATTAGCCGTACGAGAAGTAAGGAAAGTTGCTTATACTGTAAACAAAAGCTAAATATTTAGCTCTTTGCCCTCAATATAGGACTACATACTTTAGGTACTATGCACAAAT
>JAFMRP010001599.1 GCA_017354095.1 Ktedonobacteraceae bacterium | reverse complement strand
GAGCAGAGGGAGCAATCAATGGCGGGAGTCGCCTGATTGAGAAAGAGCAGCGGGACAGAAATGCCCATCCGCTCGCAAGCGGCTAGCAGGTCTTTGGTCTCTGCCAGTGCCATCTCGGTCGGTATACTGACCGCGTAGATGGCTGTACCGGACGGGTCCTGCAGCATTTTGCGCAGCCGCTTGAGATTTCGGGAAAGCCCGATCAATCGCCGGGATAGCCTGGGCAGACGGAAGAGATGTTTGTATTTGAGCAGCAGCTCAAATAAGGCTTTGAGCCACTGGTCGATCAATTCCGGCATCTCGAGGAGCCGCAGTAGATGGCCGGTCGGCGCGGTGTCCAGAACCAGGAGATCGAATCGTTCTTCCGCAATCAACTCCATAACCCTGGTCAGGGCCATCACTTCATCCAGCCCCGGTGGCGATAGGTCCAGGAGACGATCCATTGCCTGACGATCGAATACCAGATCGACTCGCTCCTGATTCACTATCGAGCCCAGAAATTGCTCGGTCTCTTCGGCATACTCTTGCTTCAGCGACAGGAATTCCACTTCAGCATCGGTTTCAAACGCCGTCAACCGCGGAGCCAGCAGTGTCAGCTTGGATCCGATCGTTACTTCAAGACATGCCTCCAGCGAGTGAGCGGGATCGGCTGAGACCAATAATATGTTGCGCTCGTCCGACATACTCGCCAGACGCAGGGCCGTCGCACAGGCCAGCGTCGTCTTGCCAACGCCGCCTTTACCGGCAAAGATCAATAATGAAGCTTCAGGAGGTGGAGCTTGATCAACTACCATAGGTAGCACGGGTGGTAACACCTGCGCGAGAGAATGCGGCCCGGCGCAGGCATCTGTCAGAGTGGTGAGATGTCTCCAGAAGGTAGCTAGCGGAACGCTCCCGCGAACCTCACGCGCGTGCATGGGCACGCCCCAGAAAGCATATCCCAGTTTCGCTGATGAAAGCTGCTTCAGTTCCTGTAACTGTCGCCTGCGGCCATCACTGCAAACCGGGCAGGAGTTCGCTGGATAGAGCTTGTTGATGACGATCTCAGTGACCGGTACTGCAAGACGCTCCAGTTCACGCACCAGCGCTATCGTTTCGCTGACGCTCAACGCTTCCGCCAGCATGACCGGCACGAAGCGGCAGCGCACCGGATCGGTCAGCAACTTCTTCATCCGCTCGATCGAGGCTGCCAGCGACTCGAGAAAGTAATCTACCTCGTCGCGGCGATAGGTCCCGCTGAAGAGCCGCTTCAGATAACGATGCTTGGCCCGCAGGGAATCCAGGGCTTCCAGCCATTTCCGTAGAAGCGCAGGAATTGCCAGCAAACGCAGAGTGTGGCCCGAGGGGGCCGTATCAACGACTATATATTGGCCGGCATTCTCTTCGACGCGCCGGCTGATCTCCAGAAATGCCATGAGCTCGTCCAATCCGGGCAGGGAGAGGGCGAGAAACTTTTCTATGTCCTCGTCATCGAAGAGTGTGCCGTGCCGGGCGATCTCCTGCAGCTTCCAACCATGTTCGGTTTTGAAATCTGCCATCGCCCGCTGCGGATCGAGTTCGAGTACAGTCATATTGGGAGGCGCTTCCACGTCCGCCAGGCTATCGGCAAGCGAGTGCGCAGGGTCGGTCGAGACCAGCAGGAGAGACTTTCCCGGCTCCGCTTGCGCGAGCCGGAGCGCGGTAGCGACTGCGCATGTCGTCTTGCCC
>JAFMRP010001598.1 GCA_017354095.1 Ktedonobacteraceae bacterium | reverse complement strand
GCCCCCGCTTCACTTCATGATGAGCTGCTGGTGGGCAAGCAGTCAGTATTGGTGATTTAGATTGACGCCTCTATTACAGGGTGTTAGGATATGCCTTATTGGGAACCACTCGAAACAGGCAAGGGGCAGGATGTATGCATCATTTTGTACAGTCCAGCAATGAGCGGCTACGTAAGCTTGGTTATCGTCTTACGCCGCAGCGCTATATGATCTTGAGCGTGATTCAGGAGGCGCAGGAGCACCTGACCGTTGAGCAGATCACAGAGCGGGTACAGCAGCGCAATCCATTTGTAAGCCTTTCGACGGTATATCGGACGCTGGAGCTGCTAAAAAAGCTGGATCTGGTCCGCGAGAGTCGCCTGTCAGGAGAGCAGCCACATTATGAGGTCGCGGGAGACCAGGCCCATCATCATCTCGTCTGCCGGCGCTGTCATGCGACGCTGCACCTTGACGAGCAGTTGCTGGGCAACCTGCATGAGGAGTTGCAGGAGAAGTATCATTTCTACGGTTTGTCGCTCAGTCTCGTAGCAAGTGGTTATTGTACAGCATGTTGGGAGGAGGTGGAGCGAGAAGAGCAGCAGTTAGAGGGAGTTTCTGAGGCGCCAGAAGCTCAAAGCCAGCAGGGGCAGTGCCAGCAGGTAAAGGGTCAGCAAGGCGTTGAGCAGGTTGATGTTGAAAAAGAAATCCAGGGCGATAAAGCAGTAGAAGAGCATACGACTGGGACGTATGATCCAACGCGACGAGACCTGTAGCAATTGATGCAGGAGCAGGAAGATAACCAGAGCGGTATAGACGTAGACGAAGAAGAGAGCCAGTACAGGATTGAGCGCATTTCTCCAGGCCATCCCCGCGACCACAAAGACCAGGCCGGTCTGATCGCAAAACATGTCCGTAAACCCGCCACGAGCCGTATTCTTACCGATCAGGCGTGCCTCTACGCCATCCAATCCATCGCAGATAACCGAGGCGATGAGCAGCCAGAAGGCAATCGTGTAATAGAGAGGGGCGAGCAGGAAAAAGCCAACGCAGAAGAGGACCGAAGAGTACGAGAGGATATCGGGACTTATCCCCAGGCGTACGAGCAGTTGTGCAACAGGGAGGAGCAGGCGCTGGCGTAGATTTTGCCAGGGGTTCAGGATGCGCGCTTCTTCTTCGCTATAGATGCTGCTAAGGGTGTGTTTCTGCCGTTGCATAAGCTCATCTTTATATGCGGCCTGCAGTGCGGGCTCGCTTCAAGGCCGGCCCGAATCCGGCCACCCGCGAGGGGTGGCCTTACATTTCTTCAGCACAGAGACACGATTTTGTTCCTGTTTTTATTATGCCACATGTTTGTTTTTTGCAGGTGGGTTTTGGCATATAAAAAGTGGGCCCACGCCCCTCCCGGCCACCCGCAAGGAGTGGCCCTACATGTTGGGTGGGGCGAGAGGTGGATGTAGATCAGGGTGTCTGGGTGAGGCCGGTGGGATAGCAATAGCTGGCATAGGAAGGCGGGGGAGGAACATCGCCAGATTGCACCCATTTGTTATTGAAGGCATCGGCATAGATGCCCGCCACCAGCGCACCCACAGCATTGCCACCTTCGCCCGCGTTTTCGCGCATGGCAACAACGGTCAGCGCGGGCAGTTGCGATGGATTATCGGTGACATAGGGTGCCTGCGTGATCATCCAGGACTGGGCCGGGATGTTCTGATTAAACGAGGCCACCTGA
>JAFMRP010001597.1 GCA_017354095.1 Ktedonobacteraceae bacterium | reverse complement strand
TGGATCTCCATCAAAAGGAAAGCCAACCGCGCCGATGGAGATCACTTGCTGGTTGCCTACGAAGCCGGATGAAGCGTAGTGGAGGTGGCCATGAAGGATCAGGCGAGGGTGTGTTTCTCCCAGCATGCCCTGTGCCAGCGCTTCGGGAGTGGGCGTCGCGCATCTGCTGTCCAGCGGATTGGGTTGGAGGATCAAAAAGTCGGCAACGCTGGTGGGGGTAGCGTGAACGATGAGCAGTTCATCTGCTGGCGAGGCATTCTGCTGAGGAGGAGTGAATGCATGAGAAAACGCGAGCGTTTCCAGATAGGCTACCCCTGTTGTCCCAAGCTGCTCAGCCGTCCAGCGAGCCAGTGCATTGTCACTATGCGCCTCGATGACGGCGCGGTCAGTCTCTCCAAAAAGCGTCGGAGCTTGCAAAGCGCGTATGCGAGCCAGTGTCTCGGCAGGATGTGGGCCATTCATCACGAGGTCACCAGCGATAACTAGCTGATCGTAGGATTGAGTCGCCAGGTCGGCGAGAACGGCTTCAAGAGCGGCTAGATTGCCGTGAATATCCGCGAGGATAGCGACCGTAAAAGGTTTGTCTTGTGGATGTTGAGTCATGGAAACACGTCTCCTTGTCAACAGAAATATCCTTGTGCTATGATAGAGGCACCCGATTTTCTAATATATTGGATATTATGGTAACATATGAGAGAGGAAAATACAAGAGAGAAATCTCATATAGTGGAAATGGCATCAGCCGAGCGCCTTGGGCTGCGTATCCGCCAGTTGCGAAGCAAGCAGGGGTGGACGCTTGATGAACTGGCTGAACGTTCTGAGGTGAGTCGAGCGATGCTTTCCAAGATTGAGCGAGGAGAAACAAATCCCACGCTGGTGGTTGCGGTTAAAATTGCCCTGGCCTTTGGCATGACAGCCTCCCAGCTCATTGGTATCGAAGAGCGGAGGGAAGCGGTCAAGATGCCGAGGGATAGTCGTCTCTCGTTTCGTGATCCCGAAACGGGCTTTGAGCGGCAGGTATTTCCGGCTCTGGAGGGGCGGGCGCTCGAATTTGTGCGGCATGTGATTCCAGAAGGGAGCAGTTCAGGTGTGTTACCTGCCCTGAAGCGGGGGACAGAAAAGTACCTGCTGATTGAGCAGGGGAAAGTGCGGGCCAGGATTGGTTCCCAGGACTACCAGCTAGAGGAAGGGGATCTGTTCTATTTTGTTGCCGATGTGCCTCAACATTTTGAGAACATTGGTGAGGGAGTTTGCAGCTATTTTGTGATTAAGATGCAGAGCTGATACTGTTGGGTTGCGGAGAGTAGATACGTTTCTCCTCAGTGGTGTAAATGGTCTCTTGACTTCGAGTGCGCTCTAACTTGTATACTGCTGGCATGAAAGAAGAACTTACTATTCAAGAAGTCGCTGCTTGTACGGGTTTGAGCGTTCATACGCTGCGGTATTATGAGCGTGTGGGATTGCTGGAGCCAGTGGGCCGGGCAAGTAGCGGTCATCGCCGCTATACTGCTGATGACCTGGCCTGGATCACATTTCTGAAGTGTTTGCGGGCAACGGGTATGTCCATTCAGCAGATGCAGGTGTTCGCGAACTTGCGGCGACAAGGAGATGCTACGGTTTCTGAGCGCCTGGTGTTCCTGGAGGCACATCAGCAAGAGGTTCGGGAACATTTGAACGAACTTGAAGGCTATCTGACGGTGATCGAAAGGA
>JAFMRP010000429.1 GCA_017354095.1 Ktedonobacteraceae bacterium | reverse complement strand
GCTCATGTACCACCAAGAGTGGGCCGACAAGCTTGGTCTCGCTATGCCACAAAACCCGGATGAGTTCTTCAAGTGGATGGTCACTATGACCAAAAGCAACATAACGGGCAAAAAGGTCTATGGATTTGGTGGCCGCGCCTTCTTCGGCACTAACGGATTTGTACGTAGTCTTTACGGAGTCCCCAATGAGTGGCGCGTGGAGAGCAATGGCAGCTTTACCAATGCTATTGAGACAGACGAGTTCAAACAGGCCCTCGATCTGGAACGACGCCTATGGGCCGCGGGAGTCTATCACCCGGATGCACCTACCGCCAATAACAAACAATCCAAAACAGGATTTGAGGCGGGTCAGTATGCCTCGTACATGGATGGGCCCGGAGCTATGGTCGCTGAACAGAGAAGAGCGAGGGTGATCAATCCCAAGGCCGATATCCATATTATGGTCCCGATGAACAATCAGGGCAAGGTCACACGTTACCTGGATGCTGGCTACCTGGGAACGACTGGTATACCCACTAACGCAACTACCGACCCGGAGCGCATCAAAGAACTACTACGCATACTGGACTATCTGACAGCACCGGTATTTAGCGTCGAGAACCAGTTTCTTACCTATGGGATCAGTGGCTGGGATAGCAGCGCAGGCCAAAATGGCCTCCAACAAGTCAATGATCGCGGGTTGAACGAAATTGGCGAACTGGTCGGCCTGGCCAGCCCACCGCAAATCTACTACATGGCGGACGATCCACAACATGCTGTGTATCTCCAGCAGATGACAAAACAGATGGTGGATGGGGCAGTGCCCAATCCCAGTTGGGGCCTCTCTTCAACCACCAATGATAAGCTGAGTCTCACACTCTCGAATCAACTCAGCAGCGACTTCGCACGCATCGTGCGCGGCCAGGCCCCCCTGAGCGAGCTCTCCAACGTGATCAAGCGCTGGAACGATCAGGGCGGCGCGAAAATTAAGCAGGAGTTCGCCGACTCCTATAGCAAACTCCACTAGTACATACAGAGGAATACGAGACCTGTGAGGAAAAACTACAAAGCACTTCCTTGCAGACTCCCTGACGAACGTAGTTCGTAGACGCGCAGACTTCCTTGCAGACGGCCTGGGCGCAGCCAGGCGCGTCAGCGCCGTTGGCCGTCTGGACCAGAGGCCCGGCGTTGGGAGTCTGGACAAGAGGGCAGTTGCCCCTCATAGGTCTCGCGAGCCTCACAAAAGCTAAGCCTTGACATCCCCTTCCAGAATACGATACCCTTGAATAAAAGATCTTCCAGGAGCAAACATACTTGATACACGCCCACCACTATTGACACTGACACTCAGCCCAACATAATACCGACACACACTCGCCCATCTCCGCACTTAGAGATGAGTCGGGTGTTTATCGCCTCTTACTCCACAATCCGATAGCACATGGGCACCTCTTATATCCCGCACGCGCCCCACCTGCCACCTCTCATGAATACGGGGAGCACAGGGAAAACCCCTCCAACGGCTTCAAGGGACCCTTCCCAACCATCTCTCCCCTGCCACCATAGGTAACAACCCACCCGAAACCTACCCAAATACCTTAGACACGAACGGAGAAAATACAACATATGTACCTTGTTCCCGACAAGTTCAAGAACTTCATGCTAGAGTTGCACAACGACAAAGGTCAGACATGGCTTGATCAGCTGCCAACCATCCTGGCACGCTGCGAACAGCGCTGGCAGATCACCATCCTCCCGCCGTTTGATAATATAAGCTTCCACTATGTCACACCAGCACTGCGCTCAGACGGCGCACCAGTGGTGCTGAAAGCATTTTCACCCACTAACGAGCTGCCTCAGGCCGTGGAGGCCCAGCTGCTCTTCGCCGGGCATGGCATGGCAAACGTACTGGAATACGACGAGCAGGACAGGGTGATGCTGCTAGAACAGCTGCGACCAGGCACAACCCTTGTAGATATGGTGCCGGACCAGGACGAGCGTGCTACCTCCATCCTGGCCTCGGTCATACGCCAGCTCCGACGGCCCGCGCCCGAGCCGCACAACTTCCGCGAGCTCGAAAGCTGGACTTCTGGCCTCAACAGACTGCACGACTTCTACGGCGGCTATGGCCCTTTCCCGCCAAAACTCGCCGATGAGGCCATGAGCCTCTTCACTGACCTGTGGGCCTCAACGAAGGAGCGAGTATTGCTGCATGCCGACCTGCACCACGAAAACGTGCTGGCATCAGGCGCAAACTCCTGGCAGTCCATCGACCCCAAAGGTATCGTGGGAGACCCGGTCTACGAAACATCCACGCTGCTCTACAATCCACAGCCACAATTGATCAAAGCGCCCAATCCCCGCCGCTTACTGGCACGCCGCATCGACCAGCTCAGCGAAGAACTGGGCTACGACCGCGCACGTATCCGCAACTGGGGACTGGCCCAATCGGTCCTCTCAGTCTGGTGGGGCGTCGAAGACGGTGGCCAGATCTGGGACGACACACTGGCAACCGCCGAACTGCTAGCCACCATCAAAGCCTGACCACTTCACGCGCAAACGCAGGGGGCGAAACGCCCCCTGCCAGTCCGCTACTCACCTCCTTGACTACTCTCCCAATCCCATCTATACTTACCAGCAGTTCAGCCTGCATCACTGAACTACCTATTTTTCCGAAAGGATGGATCACTCATGTCAGCCATCATCACCAATGCAGCAGCCAGTTTTTCCAGTGAGGAGATCATACACCGCAGGTAATACCCGGCATTAGCGATCAAAAAGCGCACATCTGACTATCAACCCATTACCTGCCACGTCCGGGAACCACTGAAACGCTCACCGGACAACCAGGTACTACCTCACTGCCACCACAACAGCGGCTGGTAGCGGTTTTTTATACACCTTTTCCTCCCAGTGCACGACACAAAAACTGGCTTCTGCCTCCCCACACTCTTCTTTCATCATCCTACAATCAACGTTACATTCGCGAGGAATACATGTATAATCGCAGAAGCTATATTGTGTACCTGACTATCCAGGGAGCCTTTTCCCTCTTTTTTACGCTGATCACAACCGTAAATCTGGTCTACCAGGCACAGGCAGTCCACCTGACTCCCCTGCAGCTGGTTCTGGTCGGTACCGTATTGGAGACCGCCTGTTTCATCTCTCAGGTGCCAACGGGCATCTTCGCCGACATCTATAGCCGCCGCTGGTCGGTCATTATCGGCATGTTCCTGATCGGTGCTGGCTTTACGCTTGAAGGTTCCATTCCCCTCTTCATCACTGTCCTGCTATCCCAGGTCATCTGGGGCGTCGGCAGTTCCTTCGTTGACGGGGCGTTGGAAGCCTGGATCGCGGACGAGGTGGGCGAGGACAACATCGGCCACACCTTTATGCGCGGCGGACAGGTAGGCCAGCTGGCCGGACTCATCGGCATCGTCGCCAGTGTGGCCATCGCCAGCATCCAGCTGAACCTCTCCATCATCTCAGGCGGGCTGCTCTTCATCACCCTGAGCATCTTTCTGCTCTTCACCATGCCCGAACACCACAACCAGGCAAGCACACCAACAGAGCCTCCTTCCTGGAAAAGCTTCATCGCCACGGCGCTGGCTGGCGGACACCTGGTACGGCGCAGCCCCATCTTGCTGATCATTGTGACCATCTCTGTATTCTTTGGCATGTCGAGCGAAGGTATGGACCGCCTCTGGGTCGCGCATCTGCTGAACAATATTCACGTTCCCGGCCTGGCCTTCCTCAAGCCGGTCGTCTGGTTCGGCATCATCCAGATCGTCTCGCTGGCCCTGGCTACTGTCGCGCTAGAGATCATGCGCCGACGCATCAATACACGCAACCACAGCGTGGTGGTAGGAGCACAACTGGCCCTCAACATCCTGCGCGTAGCCTGCATACTGCTCTTCGCCCTGACCGGCAACTTCATCATCGCTATCCTGGCCCTGTGGGGTGCCAACATCACACGGCAACTCAACGGCCCACTCTACGGCGCCTGGCTGGCACAAAACATCGATCCCAAAGTCAGAGCCACCATCATGTCTTTCAACAGCCAGCTAGACGCCTGCGGCCAGATCCTGGGCGGCCCACTCGTCGGCTGGATCGGCAACTTCTCGCTGCGGGCAGCTCTCGCCCTGACCAGCCTGCTACTCGCGCCCGTCCTGCCACTCTACGCCTGGAGTGGTCGCAAAGGTGCCCAGGCCGCCACCAGGGAAGAGCCGCCCACCAGCATACCCACCTGAGCCCAGAGATAGGTATGTTCTGTCCAGACGGCCAACGACGCTCAAGCATCGTTGGCCGTCTGGACAAGAGAGCCGGCGTTGGTGACTGGAATAGTGAAGAAACCAGCCTTACCAACCAACCATGTATACTGAAAACAGGAACAGCGTGTGGCAGGGATGTCGGTGTGCTAGCAAAAAGGAACAAAGATGTTTTTCCACGTACAAAAATTGATCAACGAGGTCATCCCGGACGAGCCCGATCCCGCTGCCGCTAGAGCCCTGCAAGAGGGCCTGGGAGGCCAATTTGGCGAGATGCGGACCATGATGCAGTACCTATTTCAAAGCTTCAACTTCCGTGGCAACTCCAATGCCAAACCTTACCGTGACTTGATCCAGGGTATCGGCATCGAGGAGATCAGCCACGTCGAGCTCATCGCCACGACCATCACACGGCTCCTGGATGGCTCGCCACGCTATCAGGGCAACGGCACACCCGGAGCCGGCGGCTCAACCCCGCTCAATATGGCCCTTTCGCAAGACAACATCTACCACTACCTGGTAGGCGCACAAGGTGCCATGCCTATCGATTCAGCAGGCAACCCCTGGTCGGGCTCCTACGTCTACAATAGCGGCAATCTGGTCCTGGACCTGCTCTACAACTTGATGCTCGAAGCAACCGGACGCCTGCAGAAATGCCGCCTCTATGAGATGATTAGCAATAAAACAGCCCGTTCCACCATTTCCTACCTGATTGTGCGCGACCAGGCACACGAGAATGCCTACGCGAAAGCTCTGGAAACACTGGGAGTAAACTGGGGCAAAATCCTGCCCATCCCCAATTTCGACGCTACCAGCTATCCAGAGGTCAAAAAACTCATGGACCAGGGCCTCCACAACCAGCAACATCACTGGCGCTTGGACGGCTCGGAAATGAGCAAGATCTTCCATGGCCCCTCACCCTCAAGGGACGGTGAATTGACAACAACACCCAAACCGCCCGAAGGCGCACCCATCCCATCAAATCCTGAGCGGCCAGAGGAGTTCGCACCCGCCTTAACGCCGGAACTCATGAAACTCATGGAACAGGCAGCCAAAATATAAAAACACCAGC
>JAFMRP010001596.1 GCA_017354095.1 Ktedonobacteraceae bacterium | reverse complement strand
CGCCAGTTCCGTGCCCGACATGCCAAAAGAACCATCACCCACCAGACCCACAATACGCTCACCTGGCCGGGCATAGGCGGCCCCAACGGTCGCGGGCAGCGCGTAGCCCAGACCCCCATGAGCACGCGGAATAACAACCGAGCGCCCGGGACGGCGCGTGCGGAACTGGGCTGCGGTCAACGGCGTCATCGTACCAGGATCGGCGACCACCACAACATCCTGCGGCGTCTGCTGCCAGAGCTCACTCACAAGGCGCTGCGGCGACACCGGTACATCCGCGCAACTACTATAGCTCGCGACTTCGCGCCAGAACTCCTCGGCCCTCGGCGCCAGCACTGCGCTGGAACGCTGGCGCACAGGAGCCGTTACACCCCGTTCAGCGGCAATCGCGAGCAGCGCGGCCAGCGATTCCTTGATATCACCGCAGGCCGCCACGGTCGTCGGTACATTATTGCCCAGTTCCAGGGGATCGACGTTCAGTTGCAAAACCACCACCGGCTGACCCGATGCGGGAATGGTGTTGCTCAATGTGACAAGCGAATTGACCTTGGTGCCAAGATAAAAAATACAGTCCGACTCGGCCAATACCTGGTTGGCATAAGGCCTGGCTCCATTACCACCTATCACCCCGATACTCCACTCATGCATCTCGTTGATGCTCCCCTTGCCGTTGATCGTGGTCGCGACCGGGATATGCAACAGTTCGGCCATGCGCGTTACTTCATCCCAGGCGCCCGAGAGCACAACCCCACCTCCGGCGACGATCACCGGACGCTGCGCGCTCAACAATGCGGCCAGTATGGCTTCCAGGTCCGCTCTCGGCGCCTGCGTGCGATAAGAAGGATAGGTACGACACCCCGCTTCAGCATACATAGCAGGCCCCCCATACACTTCCGCCAGCACGTCCTCGGGCAATACCACGTGCGCAGCTCCTCCCCGGCCACTGGTGGCGGCCCGAAAGGCCCTCCGCACAACATCGGCCAGCATCTGCGGGCGCCTGACAACACCGCTCCACTTTACGGCGGCTCGCAACAACTGCTGCTGGTCAATCGCAGTGAGCGTCCCTTTCCCCTCATCAACGACCGGTACATCTGAGGTAAACACAACCATCGGGACGGAAGAACCGGTGGCCTCGGCGACACCGGGCACTACATAGGTAGCCCCACCACCACTGGGCGCCTCGGTAATACCAGGCTTACCAGAAAGACGCGCATACGCATCGGCCATAAACGAGGCCGAACGTTCATCACGCGCCATGATATGCGTAATCTCACCACGCGCCCCATATAACGCATCATACAATGGCATGGTGGTGTCTCCAGGCACGCCAAAGATATGCCGCACCTGGTACTCTTTTAACAATTCAACCAGCACCTGGGCTGTATTCATTAAATAAGCTCCTTCCTTCTCAACACTGGCTGCATTATATTGCACACGCACTCCTCTTATCCACTCCACACACCACATCCCCCATTCCAGCTCTTCATAATCGCACAAACTTACACAACTACTTAACAGCAACCGACTACTTATCCTACCCCATAATCACATCACATCATCTAATCATTATGCTCCTTGTAAAGTGGAAACCCTCTCAGAATCTCAGTACCTGAAAGTTTCATAATTGACAATAAGTCAACCACATGTTACTATCCTTGTCAGGAAGTAAACATTTTCTCTACTCGCTTGCCTGGCCGGTGTCGCGCATAGC
>JAFMRP010000428.1 GCA_017354095.1 Ktedonobacteraceae bacterium | reverse complement strand
ATAGCGGCCACTTCGCGCAGCATACGGGGCAGATCTGCATGTTGCAACGACAGGTTAAACGCGGCGTCCTGCTGCTCCTCGCGAGAGAGGGCTGAACCGCCAACGATATGGCGTGTATTGCGCTCCTCCTCCGTTTCCAGGACAGAGGTCACAGCGCGCAGCATGCGAGGCAGATCCGCGATGATATGCTCAGCACGCAGCGGATGGAACATGCCCATCACGTAGTTATGCAGCTCCTGGGCATCCATCGAGACTTCTTCGTTGGCGCCGTCGACATACATAGACGGGAAGGGCAGCAGGCGATCATACGAGGGGATGTGCTGCATCCCCGGAATCATCGTTGGTCGTGCCACGGGTCCAGGACTCAGCAGGGCTCGTGATGATGCAGCCTGGCTCAAACTGTAGGTCGCGCCCCCGGTCTGAACATCATCAAACTTGCTATAGATGCGCTGCACAACCCACTGATTCGCGCCAAGGGTAATGACATCGGGCTCGCCGTTGCAGATGTCACCACTTTCACCATACTTTGGATCAAACCACGCGTTCAATTCGGGATCGGTGGTCAGCTCGGCGAATGTATGGCTGGCGACCTGGGTCAGGCGCTGCTCCTGCTGCGCGGAAATATAGAGCGAGCCATCTTTGCCACGGCACGCGTTCTGCACATCCTGATCGGTCAGTGCAGGGATGACCGCGTAATAGCAGGGATTCCCCGCCTCGGTGCGGAAAAAGCTGTGGTAGCCGAATGCGGCATCTTCTCCGGACTCGCACAGCACAAGATCATGGTCCAGGTCCTTCACGCTCACCGTTTCATCCAGGTAGATCACCAGGATATTGTTGGAAGGGTCGGGCGGTTCTGGGAGAACCTTTGAATTGATGCACGACTGAATAGTGTTCCGCACGAGCTGTTCGTTGAGCGTCACGGGAACGTCCGTCAGGAACGAGGACTGCACGAAGACGCCGCTGCCCGCGCCAGTCCCCACGCCATACTGGGAAAGCACGTTCATGAAATCGCTTTTCAAAAGGTCCTGGTGGAAGCGAGTGAGGCGTTGCGCGCGCGTCTTGTAGACTTCGTCACCCGTCCAGAGCGCGCCCCAGAAGCTGACATAGACCTGTGGGTACGCCACCACGGGTCCGCCGTGATACGTAAAGTCGGAGAAGGCTCCGACAGCTGGCGGCCTCCCTGGAGGATTGGTGATCGTCTCCAGATTGTGAGCCGCGGAGACTCCTCGATCCGGGCCGACCCCACCCCAGGCCAGGAGAGCCTTACGCGACTCAATGGCCGGAATCTCCTCGGTCTGCCTGTAATCGAGGCGTTCCTTTGCTTTCTCGCGGGTAGTCATAGACTAACGAACCCATCCTTTCATGTTACTTACCTGCGAATTGCTTAGGCTGAGTACATCCAACAGACAACACACGCCCCGTCCATACAATGACATCGCGGTCTAACCGCTCGCCATGCCGGTCAAGCAATTGTATGGGAGAACGCGGCGCTGTTTACATTATTAATATACACTTCCTTGAAAGACCGGGATAATATCCCGCTCAAATAGCCTTTGTGAAGTGGGGAAAAGAGGAAAAGCGTGCGGTGAAGAGAGGATAAAACAATAGGAGATTATACACAAAAAGTTGAGTTCCTGACGACAAAGAGAGAATACTTGATGTCAGGATGGTACAACGATGTGTAAGGGAACAGGTGGTGTAATCAGGAGTCGATGAGCCGGCACAGGGCAGGGAGAGCATCTGAGAGCTGGCGGCGCTCTTGCGGGCTTAAGCGTTCCAGGCGGCGCTGCAGGGCCTGACAGCCAGCACTGTCATACGCGCTCACGATCCGACGTCCACGCTCCGTCGCGCTCACCCAGACCGCGCGCCAGTCCTCGTCGTCGCGTTTGCGTTCGACATAGCCCTGGGCCAGCAGGCGTTTCACCATAGCCGTAACGGTCGAGGGCACGACCGTCATGTGCTCGGCCAGCTCCTGCATCGTGCAGCGCTCGCGCTCGACCAGGTATTGCAGCAGCGACAACTGGCCCGGCGTGGCGCGCAGCTCTGACACCGCTAGCAGATCTGGCACGTCTCCGTTCACCGCCTTTTCGATATCCAGCAGCGGCACATCTGCCCGCATACGTCTGAGCAGTTTCGGCACGAGTTTCAGCAGAGCATTGGCCAGGGCGTCAATGCCCTGTCGCCCCTCGGTCTCTGGCTGTTCCGACAACTCTAACTTCTCTGGCATATGCTCTCCAGCATTAAAGCTCCAATGTTTTCCCTCTATGATATACCAGACAACAGAGAGAGTAAAGGTGCAGGCAAGCTTGTTGGTACAAGATAACCAGCGACTGCCTCTGTATTCCGCCCCCCAACGACGCTAGCGCGTCCTCTTGATAGAACCGTCAGAAACGCTGCTGGCGCAGCTACGCTCCGCGTCATCTGACGGCAAGGCGTTCCTGCTTCGCAGTCAGGGGGTCGGGGCGGAATCAACTGATAATTTGATAGATTCCATAGCCATCGAAAATTCGATAGTGATATGTCCTTTTGGGGTGGATGCTTTCAAAGGCCAGCACCAGGGGCGAGCCCAGTTCTAAAACGTAGGTTTCGTGCTTGTCAGCTCGCACCTCCTCTAAATAGGGCAGGTAGCGATTCTGGCCGGTCCGCAGCAATCGGTTATTGTATTTATTCAGATCAATAACGGCACAGATAATGCGCTCCTTGCTCTGAAAGATCAGCCGGTTGCACGTCCAGTAATCGGAGTAGATATGGACTATGCGGGCCTGCAGCAGGTGGCGAATGAGCGAGTATTGCCGCTCGTTCAGAGCACGCACGGTCGCCAGGTCCAGGTGCTGATCGTTGACCTGAGTGGCAAATATCCCCCAACGCTGCTCCAGCTGCGGCGCGGGCGGATACCCGGTGAAAATACTCAGCGTACCAACCAGGTAGATAACACCCACCAGCAGGATTACCCCCTGTCTGACACCTCCATATATCCCACGCCCCCAGGAAATGTAGGGCCCCCCCTTGCGGGGGATTCCTTCCCGATCCCCTGACTGCGCAGCAGTAGACTCGCTAGCGTCGTTGGGGGTCGGAATACAGAGGCCATCCGGCTCCCCACCTGCCGATCTCGTACCCATCAGAAATGTAGGGCCCCCCGTAAGGGAGGGCCGGCTTTGGGCTGCCATCTCCCTTGCGGAGGGCCGGAAAGCGCCGCGCCACAATGGCCAGAGCACAGCCGGAAGCGAGACCAGCAGGCCCACCAGGTAGCGCGAGGTGGCAACGGCAAAAAGCCCGGCATCGGGGCTGATGACATAAAGCAGGAAGGTCAGCCCTCCGGTACCGAGCAGCGCCAGGCGAGCGGTCTGCAGCACCACGCCGGTGCGCTCCTCCAGGGTCATATCGCGCCGTCCTTTGCCCCACCAGGCGCCACGGCTCTGCCAGAGCGCGCCGAGCGCCAACAGCAGCGCCCAGCCCCACAGGATCACGGCGCCGAGCGACCAGCCAGCATGCACAGCCATGCACCCGGGAACAACCGCGTGATTGAGGTGCAGAAAATCGACCTGCGAGGGGGAACAGAGCGGGACCGCGCCGGTCATCGTGGGCATGCTGATCATAAACGCTCCCCACAACTGGCGCAGGAACAGCGGCGGGCCAGGCGGGATGATGACGCCGGCCGCGCTATGCACCTTCAACATATATGACAGCGTGTCGCGCCCGGGATCCCACATCAAAGCACCGATATTGTAGATCAGCATCGGCAGCATGCCCAGCAGCAGCGCAACCAGCAGACCCACGAGCGACCAGCCGCGCAGCTCGCGCCAGCAGAAGAGCAGGATCAACAGGCCGCTAAGGAAGATAAAGGGGAGCGTGAGCAGGTGCGTCCAGATACCCAGCCCGGCGATCAGTCCCCAGCCGGTATAGGCCGCTAAGCGCCGCCGCTGCTCGCCACGACTTTCTTGAGATTGAGATGAGGTCAGAGCCAGCCAGGAGGCCAGCAGGAGCAGTAACGCGCCAAAGAACAGCGTTTCTGGATAACCGCCGATGGCGACCAGCTCGCGTGAGAACATGGGGTTAGAGCCCAGGCTGAGCAGAAGCAGCGTCACCAGGGCCAGTCCCCGGCTGTAGAGCAGCGCGGTCAGGCGATAGATAGCGACCAGGAAACCGGTATACATGAGCGCCAGCCCCAGCAGCAATGAGAACGTCGAAACGCCGATGAGATGGAAAAAAATAGCCGCGACATACGCCTCCAGCGTCCCCATATAGCCCTGACCATAGAAGTAAGCAGGCCACTCGCCCTTAAAAGCAATATGCATGGCCATGATACCCATGGTGCCTTCATCGCTGTCCAGCGGCGGCCAGCCGAGCGCGATCAAGGTCAGACGAAGCCCGGTGGCAAACAGGATCAGGGCACAGGCAACCAGGCTATATTTATCAATGTGTACCAGCTTTTCCAGCAACTGCTTTCTATATTTCATCATACTTTTTCAATCCACGTGTAGCACGATGCCATGTTGTTTGATAGATACACCACCCACGGCGGCTCTCCTCAAAGATTCCGTTCAAATATAGCATAACCGGCAAGCACGAAGCGACGATAGCCCCGCTGCATACGCTGCTGCTGAAACAGGCGATCCTGCTGTGACCCTTCGCGCAATACGTAGGCGGCACGTGGATCGGCGTTGACCAGCGCGCGATATGGCAGATAACGATCATGGCCTGGCCGTAAATCGTCGTTCAAAACGTCACAGATGATGTGTTCCTGGCTTTTGAAGATCAGCCGGTTGCAGGTCCAGTAATCAGAATAAATATGTATGTCACCCACCCGCGATAGATAATCGATCAGCTGGCTTTCACGCTGGTTGAGTTCCTGCGTCGCCGGAACATCCAGATGCTGTGTGCTGTTCTGGGTGAAATAGATATCTTCGCCCGGCACGCTGGCCTCCGCTGGAATGCCCGTAAAGGTGCTAAAGGTGCCGAGCAGGAAGATAACGCCCACCAGCAGGAGTATGCCCTGCCTGGCGAGAAATGTAGGGCCCCCCCTTGTGGGGGGCCGGCTTTGGGCTGCCATCTCCCTTGCCCTCCGGCTCTCTCCTTCAGCCACGCGCGGCCCGGCCGACCACAGCCCATCCCACAACGGCCAGAGCAGAGCAGGCGTGACCAGCAAGCTACCTATCAGGTAGCGCGAGGTGGCGACCGGGTAGAGGGCCGAATTCGGGCTGAGGATATAGAGCACCAGGGTGATGGCCGCACCCAACAGCAGCGCCAGGTGGACGCAGTAACGCACCACGTCGCGCCGCTCCTCCGGCGACCACGAGGCAATCCCGCGCCGCCAGTGAGACC
>JAFMRP010000427.1 GCA_017354095.1 Ktedonobacteraceae bacterium | reverse complement strand
CCTCACTCAAGCGAGCGTATATGGGACGTAGCTCCCTACCCACGCTCCAGTGAACGCTAACCCCTGCTACTGCATGTTCATGTGAATCAGGAGAAGTAGACGTGGAAGCGGCAGTATTCCTGGAAGCCGAGGCGGCGGTAGATGTTGAAGCCCATTTGGGAGGCCTGCAAAGTGCCGATACGATAGCTTTCAGAGTGAGCTATCATGAGAGGATAGGTGGTCATGGCATGGCCGATGCCGCGACGGCGTGCCTCTGGCAATGTAGCAACGCAATAGAGGCCAGCAACGCCACCTGCGAAGAGCAGAAGCGAGGTGGCGACCGGTTCATTGTTGAGCAGGCCCAGGTAGAAACGCACGACTGAGCGACGCGCGAGCCTGTGCCGAGCCTGAATATTGTTGAGCAGATCCACTACCGAACGAGGAAAGCCACTACCAACCGCCATGACGCGTATCCAGCCCTCCAGTATGGTTTTGTTATCCACCTCGACGATGCGGAGGCCAGGTGGCAATGCCAGGTCGGATGGTAGCAGCGAGAGATCGATGGCCATGCCAATCTCTTCCTCGTCAAGCTTGAAGCCACGATTGACGAGGTGCTGCTCCACGTCCGCAGGTTGAGTCGAAGGCGAGATCAGCCAGGAAAAAGGCACAGAGCGCTGCTCGAATTTGTTGAAGAGAGCCGCCATGCCGTCGTTGGCAGTTTCGGAGGAGAAGCGCGCACGTATGACGCCGTTGAACATACTGAAGGGCATACCTGAGATAAAGCAGGTATGCTCCTTTGTTTCAATGATTTCGGAATCCAGCAGACGCGCCCATATGCGCGCGGCCTCCCACAGGTTGGCCTCGATAGCAGCGATCAGCGCTGCAGGTGAGAGATCCGTCGCGATCTCATTCAAACCGCATCTCCTTCGCTCACGGGGAGCAGTACTGGCACAAAGCCTTCGCCAGGCTTGTAATCGGGCGATTGGTGGCGGAAGTAGGTGTTGTAGAGGTGGGAATAGTGGCCGCCGCGCTGCATCAGCGCTACGTGGTTCCCTTCCTCAACAATACGACCGCGATCCAATACTATAATACGATCAACATTGCGAATAGTCGAGAGGCGGTGCGCAATCACGATAGCGGTACGGCCCTCCAGCACGATATCCAGTCCTTCTTGAATCTGCGCTTCGGTCAGCGGATCGACGCTGGCGGTCGCCTCGTCCAGCACAATGATGGAAGGATCTTGCAGCAGCACACGCGCCAGGGCTACCAGCTGGCGCTGACCCATCGAAAGCGCCTTGCCTCCTTCGCCAACCAGCGTATCCAGGCCCTCTGGCAGCGCCTCAAGCCAGTCACCACCACCAATACGGCTCGCCACAGCAGCGACCTCTTCATCGTTGGCCTCCGGCTTCGCGTAACGAATATTGTCGGTGACGGTGCCGGAGAAGAGGAAAGGCACCTGCGGCACAATGCCAATATGGCGGTGATAGTCGTACAGGTCGAAGGAGCGAATATCGCGTCCATCGATCAGCAGTTGTCCACCCTGGAACTCGTAGAAGCGCGCGATAAGCTTCGCCAGGCTGGATTTGCCCGCCCCGGTATGTCCCACAAAGGCAACCGTTTCGCCAGCCGCGATAGAGAGGCTGAAATCGGCCAGCACCGTCTGACGATCATCGTAGCTAAAGAGCAGGTGCTCAAAGTCGATCCTGCCCTCCAGGTGCTTCACCGGCTGCTGATCGACCTGGCGCACACGCGGCTCAGCATCCAGTAGAGCAAAGACGCGCTCGCTGGCCGAAAGGCCAAGCTGAAACTGGCTCCAGAAGGAGGCGATGCTAGTCAACGGGGCCCACAAGAGGCCAATGCTCTGCACAAAGAGAAACCAATCGCCAGGAGAGATGCTGTGATTGAGCACATTCTGACCGCCAAAGTAGACCACGATGGTCGTGCCTATGTTGGCGATAGTCACCAGGACGGGAAAGACGCCATTGTAGAGGTAACCCGAACGCACATTCACATGATACGACTGCTTGTTTACCTTTTTGAACTCGTCATACATGTGCTGTTCCTGGCGAAAGTTCTTGGCGATAGTGATGCCGCTGACAACCTCCTGCACGTTCGCATTGACGCGAGCCAGCGAACGCTGCGAGCGGCGGGTCGCGCTGCGCGCCAGTTTGCGGAAGCCCAGAGCCACAATCAGAATCGCCGGCAGGATCGTGAACATAATCAGAGCCAAACGCCAGTTGCGCGCGATGAGCACACCAGCTATCAACACGAAGAGCAAGAGCTGGCTAACCAGATTAAGCGTCAGAGTGACGGTATTGGCGAAGGCATCGGTATCTGACGTGGTGCGACTGACAATCTTGCCCGAGTTAAACTCGTCGAAGAAGGACATATCGCGCTCCATGACCGACGCGAAGACGTCCTTACGCAGTTGCAGCACAACGTCGCCTACGGCCTTCGCGCTAAACCACTGGCGCAGCATATTACAGATCCAGGCCAGCACTGAGGCCAGCAGTACAAAGCCGATCAGGCCAACGACCGCCTGCACAGCCATGGTTGATGTCGCTGTATCGACGATGTTTGAGATCAGGATAGGATAGATCGCATCCAGCAGCGAACTGAGTACGACCAGCAGGGCTACGAAGAGCATAACGCCCAGTTTGGGACGGAAGTAGCCAATGATACGCCCGATTAAGGCACTATCTTTGTATGTTCGGTCATAAGCTTCAGCGTCCAGGCCATCCATGATAAAGCCCACGATGCAATCTCCTTTACTCGCCGCCGGCCGCTGTCGCCGGAACTGTGCTATCGTAGTGTGAAAAGATACGCCGGTAGGTGTCGCAGCGCTCCATTAGCACCTCGTGAGTCCCCTGGTCAACCAGTGTGCCCCGTTTAAGCACCAGAATATGATCGGCCCAACGGATCTGCGAGAGACGATGGGTGATAAGCAGGGTGGTGCGACCTTGCAGCAGGCGCCTGATGGCTTTCTGGATCTCATCCTCGGTGGCGCTATCGATGGCGCTGGTCGAGTCATCCAGGATCAGGATGCGCGGATCGGTCAGCAGAGCACGCGCGATAGCGATGCGCTGGCGCTGGCCACCTGAGAGCGTAACGCCACGCTCACCAATCTCGGTCTCGTAACCATCTTTAAAGTTCAGGATAAAATCATGGGCCTGAGCATCCTTCGCGGCAGCTTCAACCACTGCGCGATCAGCTTTTTGTCCCAGACCATAGGCAATATTTTCAGTGATGGAACGCGAGAAGAGAAAGACGTCCTGTTCGATGGTCGAAATCTGCGAGCGCAGCGCATCCAGGCTCCAGTCGCGCACATCGACGTTATCGATCAGGACACGGCCTGCCTGCACATCATAGATACGATTGACCAGCTTTGTAAGCGTACTTTTACCCGCGCCAGTCTGTCCAACGATGGCGATGGTCTGTCCGGGCCGGGCGCGGAAGGAGATATCTTTCAATATAGGAGTCGCGCCATAACCAAAGGTCACGTGTTCAAAGACAATCTCGCCATCGATCGACTTGTTATAGCCGCCCTCATTCTCATCCAACTCGGTCTCTTCTTTCATCAGGTTGAGAATGCGCGCTGAGCCTGCGATGCCAAGCTGTACCAGGTTGAAGGTCCAGAGAGACATATAGGTTACGAAGCGCAGGTTGACCATCAGACCCATAAAGGCGACCAGCGTGCCCAGCGAGATCTGGTGTTGTGAGAGCAGATAGAGGGCGTGCAGGAAGCCGAGCGCCAGGAAGACGCCCAGGATCAGCGTGGGCAGGTAGCGTCCCTGAATGCGTCCATTCTGGACGAAGAGATCGCGATAGAGGGTGGCATTTTCGGTAAATTTATGCTTTTCCTGCTCTTCCTGGGCAGTGGCTTTAACCACTTCGACACCGGCCACGGCTTCGTTGAGCACCGAGTTGGTGACGCCAAACTGGGCACGCATCTTGTTAGCAACCGGATTCAGCTTGCGCGAGTAGTGGCGCAGGGCCAGAAAGAAGAGTGCAGTGAAGATCAGCGGGACCAGCAGCAGCCGCCAGTTGAGCACGCCAATAAAGGTCAGGATCACAGTCAAGCTGGTGAACGAGTCGAAAATGAGGTCGAAGCCTGGCACGACCATATCACGTAACTGGCTCATATCGTTGGCGGCACGAGCCATAATATCGCCGACGCGCTGGCGATTGTGAAAGGTCTGGCTCTTGCCCAGCAGGCTAATATATAGTTCTTCGCGAGCGTCGCGGGCGAAGCGCTCACCGAGTTGCTGAGATGCGAAGCGGGCGCCGAGGTCGACACAGCCATTGAGCAGCACCAGTCCCAACATGACCAGGGCGATGATCACGAGCTGTGGGTAGCCCTGAGGGCCAAGCAGTACGGCGTTAAAAGCGGCTCCGGTCAGCGCTGATACCGAGGAAAAGCCTACGTTAGCGCCGATGGCCAGCACGAAGAAGACAATGAGGAGAAATTTGTAGCGTATAAGATGTGAGATGATCCAGCGCGTGGGGCTGGAACGACGGTAGTGATATTCACCGGCCACGCTAAACTCTCGCCTGGACACACATACCTCCTGAGTGATATAGACAACACTGAGAGCGGACTGCATGGGAAGTCCGCTCTCAGGCAATGCTTGCCAGAACAGCTTATCACGGGGAACCTGACATCCTGTGTCAGGTTTTCTGCTTAGCTTTCACGCCATCTGATGAGATTTGAGAAGATGTTTGTAGTACGAGATATCAGCGGGCAAGCGGGATGGCGGGGCGCGAGCCGGCCACCCGCAAGGGGTGGCCTTACATTTCTCCGCTGGCAACCGAACCTATACCACAATCATTTTTCAATGTTCATGTGGTGGCGCTGTACTTCTTTGCTTGCATTACCATAATAGCATATTCTTGAGTTCTTTTTGCGGCTGGTGGATGTGGAAATGATGGAGAGGGGTCAGGACGGGATTGTTTTAGGTTGAAGGGGAGTGGTATAATCGTCTGGATAGAGAGCCGCCTGGAGACAGTTTTTCCCGTTCTGTGTATCATAAGGAAATTTTGCATGCCAAAAATGTATGGTTGGGTGCGTGAGGTAGTGCCCGAGAGTCCGGCTGATCGCGCGGGCTTGCAGCCTGGCGATTTGATTCGCACGATTAATGGTCACCTGATCCGCGACCTGGTTGATTTTCGATTCTACAGCGCCGATGAAGAGCTGGTAATCGGTTTTGATCGGCAACAAGATCAACAAGAAACTCGTGTGACGAAGGAGATCGATGAAAATCTGGGGGTGCTTTTTGGCGAAGAGCCGACCCCTTTTATCCGCCAGTGCGCCAATAAATGTGTATTCTGCTTCATTAAGGGGCTGC
>JAFMRP010001595.1 GCA_017354095.1 Ktedonobacteraceae bacterium | reverse complement strand
CCCATGCTGCGCAAAGGCGTCGGCGCCAGCGTCGAGGGTGGCCAATCCTCCCTGGCTGTTGACTAGTACTGTTTGAGGTAACAATCACTCCGCCAGGCCCGGTGGAGTGATTGTTATTGTAAAATGATCGTTATTCTGCCTCTTCTTCTTTGTGCGGCATGGGTTGGCCCTCAACTGCTGGCGCTTCAGAGAAGAGGAATGGCTGGTCACTTTGCCGCAAGCGCTTCTGCTCCTCGCGCTGTAGCTGCTGGGTGCTCTTCTCTGGTGTGGGTAGATCTTCGGGCATCGTGCCGCCGAGCTCCTCGATGGTCTGGCGAACCTTTTGCCCTACCTGGTGGTGAGTCTGATTCGCCTGTTCTTTGCCTTTGATGTTCTCGCGCCTCAGCTTGGCATCTGTTTGCGTGGCTCGGAAGATATTGGCGCCTAATTCTTCGCTGCCCATGTAATCAAGCACCTTCTGAGCCCTGGATGTGAGGCCCTTGCGAGTGTGGATATCATTTTCGCGCAGGCCGCCATACAGGCCCATATAGCCATGATCGGTAAAGATGGCAAAGTCGCTTGGTGTCACCACTCCAGCCTTTTGCGCAGCTTCGTTGAGCTGTTGCTTAAAAACAGCCATCTCGCTGCGTAAGATCAGCCGTTTCTGATCCTCTGGCAGCGCCGCGAGCTTGTCAGCCAGCTCCTGGCGGCGCGTTTGGACCGCGAAGTAGGCCTGACCAAGTGCGACAATGGGCTTCGAGGAATCTGCATTTTCGACTAACAGATAGCAGGCATATCGGGATAAGTGGTAATTCTCAACTTGCCTTTTTGCAGAGGAGCCTAGCTTGACCATTTTCCCCACCTGGAGAAAATGGTCTGAGATGGCCTGTTGACTGTTCTGACAGGCTTTTTTGTACAGTCCAGCGAGGGCAGTATACCACTCGCTGGATCTCTGCCGGGGTGTTATTGGGCAGAAGGGGTCAACTGGTCTTTGGGGATGGTGGGTGTGCCACCAAGCGCGGAGGTGAAATCAGCATCGAGCCGGATTGGGTCCCGCTGCCGCCAATGCTCCATATCCGCGTTTGCCATCTCCTGTGAGCGTTGCTTGAGGCTGATCAGTTTGTTTAAGCCTGCCTGGAGCGCGTCGAGTTCCAGAGATCGTATCTGCGCTGCCGAAAAGCCTTGTTGGGCGGCCACATCGCTAAAGCTCATTCCTCCCTGGACCCGCGCGGTCAGTTCACTCGGCGAGAGGTGCAGCTTATTCGCGGCATAACTGGTCACGGTTGAAACAAATTCTTGATTGCTCCAGGGTGAAGAGCCTTTCTGCGCTGGTGTCCCGATAGCGCCCCCCTTCCCATTTCCAGATATCGGTGGAGCCTGGCTTGTCGAGCTGGTAGGGGACGTATCTGTATTTGAGATGAGGCGGAAGCCGAAGAACACGATCAGCCCAACGACCACGATGCCCAGCGTAGTGAGCAGCAATGATGACGCCGCTGCGGAGCGCCTGTTGCGTGCCCTGCTCGTTCTGGCTGATACTCTGGGTGCTTTGTCGCGGCCGGCTGCTTGCGGCGAAGCCGTATGCGTGCGTTTGCGTCGCTTACTCATAATGGCGTTTTTTTCTCCTTCTGTTATTCAATGCGTAACGCTTCGCCAGGCTGGATGTGCGTTGCCTTCCTCGTGGGCAGTGCCGTCGCCAGGAAGGCTACCAAGTAGCAGCCAAGCAGAATGGCGACCA
>JAFMRP010000426.1 GCA_017354095.1 Ktedonobacteraceae bacterium | reverse complement strand
ACAGGCGTCCAGCTTGAACTGGCGTGTCCCTGTGGGCAGGTCACGGTCTTGGCCTCCCAATCGATGGAGAAATGCGTGAGGTCGTAACCGGTCTCCGCCTGATACCAATGGGTCTTGAGCGTGGGACCGAGCAGGTTCACCTCATAGTCAGATTGACTCCGAACAAGGTTTGCGATCGTGACATATCCCGAAGCCACCAGATGCTGCTCAGGAAGAAGTTCCTTCTCAGCCAAGTCAAGATGGATTGCGGAGATAACGCCTTCATCGCTCAGCGGAGCAGCAGTGGTTTGGACAGCAGTGATGAGGTGTGGAGCGTCTTCGTCACACGTCTGGGTAAAATGCACTTTGTATCCGGTCCAGAACGTGCTTCGCTTCTTCCCATTTCTCGCGTCGAGGTCATAGGGAGAGGCCAGAAGCTGAGCGGCTGGGAGCGCTGGCTCTTTCCTCCATTGCCCTCCTTGCTCCTGCGCTTCAAACTGTTGCTCCCACATGGTGCGGAGAGTGGCCACGGCAGGGAGCTTTTTCAACCAGTCAGGGGCGCAAGAAGCCTGGAGCGCATCGAGGAGCACCCAGCCATCGGCTCCTACTTGATTGGCATACTGCGTGCGCTCTTGCTCCTCCTTCGGCAAACGTTCCTCTTCGAGACGCTGTCCATATCGTTCCACCCATTCGGCTGGAACATGGGCGCGGATCCAATCAGGTGCGACCTCCCAGAGGACGTTCAAGATGTAGACCATCGTCTGGGCAACGCGCAAGGTACGGCGGAGGCGAACGGATTTTTGCGAGGACATGAGTGGAATCCGTCCGTTGTCGTCCGTGAGCCTTCAGCCACCCTCCCTCCCGACACCGCTCTCAAAGCAGATCGAGCAAGCGCTGTTCGGCCTTGCCCTCGACCAGGCGAGCACGAAACTCGGAAAGAACCGTATGATGAAAGCCCGCGTCGCAGAGTTCCAGGCTGAGGGCATACTTCCACGCCAGTCGATCTCGGACAGCATCAGCAGCCTGGCGATCAGTCAAGCCTTCCAGAAATGGAAAGATGGTCACGAGCGCCAGCCGCCACGGAGCAAAAGCAGGTTGACCATGGGTGGGAAACAGGTCGGTAAATGCCTCATCGGTGTAAATCGTTCCCAGTGCGTCACGCACTTGCATGAACACATTTCCACGGGGAAAGACCGCATGAGCAATACGAACAACTTCTTCTGGAATCGGGGGAATCGGCAGCGATTTGAGTGACATGGATGACCTCCCTATCAACAGAGCAACAAACCATACGTCTCATCCATTTTAATTGATGAGATCTAGGCCCTCTTTTCGACTTCGCCACCAGGATCAATTGTTGGGGTGATCCGGAAGATTGAGCCACTTGCTACCGCTTGACACAAGTCGCTTACATCACGCATCACTCGGCCCCCTGTCCCACTTGGCAGATGAGGCAGGTGACTTATGAGACACTCTAGCGAATGGCTCACACTCGGATTAGCGAACACAGGGGATGCGCCTCATCAATGAGAATGTTCCCCTGGAGGTCATCAGCCGCTTGCTCGGCCATCAATCTGTCAACATGACACAGGTCTATGCACGCGTTCGTGACCAGAAATTGCGTGTAGATCTGGAGCGGGTCGCGCGATCGCGCAAAACGGTCGATTATCAAGGCAATGCCGTCAAGGGAGATTCGCGTGCCAATGATCCAGCAACCCAGATGGCGCGCAAAGGTGTCCGTAGGCAAACGCTACCCGTGGGCGGCCGCGGGCGGCTCGTTGTCTTGGGCGATTGCACCCATGCAAACCAATGCCTGACCTGTCCGATGTGGCTGACGTCGACCGATGATTTGCCCGCGCTCAAGTCTTTTTACGATCGAGCCATCCGCTTGAAACAGCATGCGCTCGAAAAAGGGAACCAGATCGTAATTAAGCAGCAGGATCGGATCATTCCTACCCTGACGCTCCATATCAAAAGCTTGGAGGAACCATCCATGGATGGTTCGCTCTGCGTCGATGAGGTGCTCTCTCAGCTGCGTCTTGACCTGGCCGAAGCCGAAGTCGGCCTGGAAGAAGCGCAAAGCGCCGGATTGGTACTGGCTGTTCGGCACTTGGAGCGAGCCATTATCGAAATGAAGATGCGTATTGCTGCCTTGGAGGTGCCTGATGACCAACCGCATGAGTGACTCCTACGATCAGCTCGTCGGACAGTATTTGGGCCTGGAGTCGATGAAGGTCACAGAAACGCTCCTGGACCTCTGTGGGGCCACCATTGACCGGCGGGCCTTGTCTCTGCTCAAGTAGCGCTTGCAGGAGGAACGAGCGAAAGTCTCGCTTCTAGATGCGCGCGGGTATATCAGGTTGCGTGAGAAAAGTGAACAAATGGTAGCCGCCCTCACTGAGCTCATTACCGCCCTTGAGGGAGAATGGAGCGAGGAGGAGAAACGATGACATCATCTTGGGAACGCAACATCGATGGGCTGAAAGCACATGCGCAGCAGAAAGCGCTGGATACTGCTCGTCGAGCAGCATCCCGTCAATTTCAAGACGGTCGCTGAAGCAGCGGGCATCTCTACCGCTTGGCTCTATGGCAACGAAGTCATCAAGCAACGCATTATGCACCTGCGAGGGCAGCAGATACCAGCCGTACAGGTCAAAATTCCACCACGAGAGCAGGCATCTTCAGCCTCGAAGGATGCCATGATTGTTGCTTTACGCCAGCGGGTCAAAAAGTTGGAAGAAGAGAATCGCGATCTCAGGCGGCAGGTGGAAGTCGCCAATGGGCTGCTCTATCAGCAAGGGGAAGCATTGGGAGAACGGCACTGAGATTCTGGTGACAAAAAGAATAGCATCGGGAGATGCACACGCACTTCTGTTTGGCTTGTTCATTGTGAGTATATATGCCAACGTGAGGAACAAGGAATGAAGCAGCATGAGTAAAGAGACGGTTTAGATTTCAATGGGTGTGGAACCTTCGTCTTGAATTGGGGCATGCACTCTATCTCGCACCTATGCGCACGACTGAATTTGCCCCCGCGAGGACGGATGAGTCTGAGGAGGCAGCACCTCATCCTCTCCCTCAGCTACCTGAACCAACCCCCGCCACAGTGGGCATGCCCATCGTACACCAAAGGATTTGCCGAGGCCGATTTCTCTCTGCAGCCGGATGGGACGCTGCGTTGTCCAGCAGGGTGGCCCCTGTATGCGCAAGAGCGGCGTCCAGAATGCAATGGCTCGCTGCGGGTGCTCTATGCAGCACGGACCGACCATTGTCGAGCGTGTTTGCTCCGTGAGCAGCGCCAAGAATCGGCGACCACCCGCAAAGCGCGACGGGTCAGTGTCGTCTATTGGCCTGTCTCTTCATCTGCATCGATCTCAGGTGAGTCCTCACTTGCACCACGAACACCTTCGCCTCATCCAGCCCCTCACCCTGTACTCTGGGAAGACTGGCGACGGCGCTCTCATCGGCGGAAGTTGGTGAAGTTGCTTCATCACCAGCGCGTTGATATCCAACACGCTGAACCATCGTCACCGTCTCAGCCTTCACCTGCTCAACTGCTTTCCCATGCAGAACGGGCACACTATCGTCTCTCCTGGGCTGAGCGTCTGGCGCGTAATGCTCGACCGAAAGCTGCTCCAGGCGTCTCGATCAAGCTCTTCGGGATACCAGACGCCTTTGCCGCGTCTCTCGGCCTTTGTGTTGCCTGAGCATAGTTCACCTCGCCGGTTCTTTTGGTATCCCTTTCTGACCTTCTTTTACTACAGTTGTAGTTCTGTACAGCTGCGGAAACGATTCACTCATCTTTGCGTATTGCATTTCTATTTATCAATCAAGATGAGCACGTGAGGAAATTTCTACGAACGCTCTATTCCATGATTTCTCTCCCTTGTGTTATGAGAATGCATCCGAATCATTTCTACCCTCTCCTCATAGCGCTCTCCCCACTGCCTCATCAGTACCAAAATGGGTTCGAGGGTTCGACCAAATGGTGTCAGCGAGTACTCAACCTTTGGAGGAATTTGTTTGTAGACTTCACGATGAATCACCCCATCCGCTTCTAACTCTCGCAGTTGAAGGGTGAGTATGCGCTGGGTAGCCTGAGGGACCCACCGATTGAGTTCTCCGAACCGGAGTGGACCGTGAATAAGCAAGGCGTGCAAGATCATGGGCTTCCACTTTCCTCCCATCACGTCAATCGTTGTTTCCACATAGCACTTTCTCCCTGTTGCGTTGATTTCTTGCTGCATAGAGCATCTCTTTCTGTATGCGTTTTCAGCATCTGGTGATACTATCATTGATGTCAGTATCGCACATTTTTGTACGTACTTGTACACATAGCCAGGAATATATATACTCCTATCAAGAGCAGGCGAGGAATCAATAGCAATGAGCCCCCTTCTGATCTGCACTGAGAAAGGATTAGCTTTTCTCTGTTTCTGGGACAACGCTCTTCCGAAAGGAGGAAGCACCTCTGTCTCAGAGACCTGTAGCACCTTTGTCTCTATGTCATGTTGACATGATGAACTATGCGTAAATGAGTTACTCTAGGCAGAGATTTTTCTGCCTGCACAGAAAGAGGTTACGAGGTATGTCTCTCAAATATAGTATTTTCCTTCCCCAGGGTATTTTGACGGAACTGGCAGACATAAAGGATCCTGTAGAAGCTTATGAAGCGCTGACTCACGTGGCGCAAGCGGCTGATGCGTCTGGGTATGAATCGGTCTGGGTAGGCGATCATTTTCATACCAGTCCTTCATCGCAGACAGCGCTTTTTGAGTGCTGGACGACCACGGCAGCTCTGGCGCGTGATACGAAGCGTGTGCGCATCGGCCAGATGGTGACGGGGAATAGTTATCGCCATCCGGCGTTACTGGCGAAAATGGCTTCGACGGTCGATGTTCTCTCGCATGGACGACTCACCTTTGGTATCGGTACGGGCTGGTACGAGCCCGACTATAGAGCCTATGGCTATGAATATCCATCAGCACCAGAGCGTCTGCGCCAGTTACGCGAAGCGATCCAGGTTATTCTGGCGCTGTGGACGCAGGACGAGGCTACCTTTGAGGGGAGCTATTATCAGGTGCATGGCGCCATCAATCAGCCAAAGGGGGTGCAGCAACCACATATTCCCCTGCTCATTGCTGGCAGCGGCGAGCAAGTCACGCTCAAGCTGGTGGCGCAATACGGTGATACATGTAACATATTTGGCAATCCAGACACTGTCGCGCACAAGTTTGCGGTGCTTAAAAAGCATTGCGAGTCAGTTGGACGCGATTATAACAGCATTCACCGTACGGTGCAGGTACTCTGCGCTCTTGGTGATACCGATGAGCAGGCTTGGGAGTCG